>NZ_LZKD01000263.1:0-29147 GCF_001668695.1 Mycobacterium sp. E2497 | reverse complement strand
CCGCATTCGACGCCGCGGTGGAGATCACCGAGGGCGCGGTGCAGGTCCACGGCGGGATCGGCTTCACCTGGGAGCATCCCGCCCACCTGCTGTTGCGTCGCGCCCGGGCCAACGCGGTGCTGGTCGGCCGCGCCGACGGTTTGCGCGACCGCGCCGCCCGAGCCCTGCTGAGCCGACAGGAGATCGGATCATGAACCCGGAGTTGGGCGACTTCCGCAGCGAAGTACGAACTTTCATCGCCGAACACGCCCCGTCGATTCCGTATCGCGCGGGCGTACGCAGCGCCGAAGATGAGACCGAGTTCAAGGCCCTACGGCAATGGACCGCGCAATTGTACGAAGCGGGCTACCTCGGTATGGATTGGCCAGTTGAGTTCGGAGGGCGTGACGACCGTTCACCCGAGCACGCGATCGTCGTGGCCGAGGAACTGGCTCGCGCGCAGGCGCCGGGCGCGCAGAGCGGAAGCGTGTTGGCGTCGCGCGCGCTGATCGACTTCGGCAGCGACGAGCAGCGTCGCCGCCATCTTCCGAAAATCCGCACCGCTGAAGAGTTTTGGTGTCAGCTGTTCAGTGAACCGGGCGCGGGAAGCGACCTGGCCTCGCTGCGCACACGCGCCGTGCGCAAGGGCGACACCTATGTTGTCGACGGCCAGAAGGTGTGGACCACCGACGGGCATTGGGCCAGGTTCGGATACCTGCTTGCCCGAACCGATCCCGAGGTGCCCAAACACAAGGGCATCAGCGCCTTCATCCTCGACATGTCCGCGCCCGGCGTCACGGTGCGGCCACTGCGTGAGCTGACCGGAACCTCGGACTTCAACGAGGTGTTCTTCGACTCCGTCGAAATACCCGCCAAAGCCATGATCGGTGAGCAGGGCCAGGGCTGGCAGATCGCCAGCGCCAGCCTGGCCCACGAACGGGCCAACGTCGGCGCGGTGGTGGTGAAGTTGAAGCGCGCCCTCGACGACCTGATCGACCTCGCGCGGCGCGTCGAGATCGGCGGCCGCCCGGCCTTCGAGAGCGATCGGGTGCGCGATCGGATCGGCCAGTTGAGGGCCGAAGTCGAAGCGCTCTCAGCGCTGACGGACGCCAATCTCACCCGTTGGTTGCTCGGCAAGGAACGCTCGCACGACGCCGCGATGGGCAAGCTGATGTTCAGCGAAATCAACCTCGAAATCGCGCGGTTCGCAGTCGAGCTCGGCGGTGAAGCCGGCGTGCTGGTGCACGGTGACGCCGCGGCGCTTGATGGCGGCCGCTGGCAAGACGAGTGGCTCTATGCCCGCGCGTTCACCATCGCCGGGGGAAGTTCGGAGATCATGCGCACCCTGATCGCGGAACGGGGGCTGGGCCTGCCGCGCCGCTAGTCACGCGGGGACCAGCGCAGCCCGATGCTCGGCCACACTTCCGTCGAACGCCTCATCGACCTTGATGCGGCGCAGAAACAGGTGCAGATCATGCTCCCAGGTGAAGCCGATGCCGCCGTGAACCTGCAAAGCGGTGCTCGCAACCTGGCTGGCCGCCGACTTCACGTACGCAGCCGCCGCCGAAACTGCGGTCTTCCAGACGTCCTCGGTCGCGCTGTCCAAGGCGAACGCCGCGGCCCACAGTGCCGAGCGTCCGGCCTCGACGCCGACGGCCATGTCAGAGCAGTGGTGTTTGACCGCCTGGAAGGACCCGATCGGCGCCCCGAACTGTTCGCGCTGACCGGCGTACGCGACGGTCATCCCGAGCAGTCGCGCCGCGCCGCCCAGCGCGTCCGCCGCTCGGTGCAGAGCCAGCGCTGCACGGACCCGGTCCACGCAGCCGGCCGGGGCGGGCGCCCACTTGAGTGCGGACTCGCCCAGATCGAGCCTGGCCCACGACCGCGTCAGATCCAATGTCGTCATCGACACCAAAGACGGATTAGCCACCAGCGCAACGAAATCACCGTCGTCGGCCTCGCGGACGGCAACCAAGCCGTCCATGTCGGCGGCCATCGGAACGGGATGGGTGGTTTGCCCGATCACGCGAGCCACGCCGACAACCGAGCCCTCCGGCGCATCGATCTCGGCCCGCTCGAGCACCCATCGACCGATCGCGAGATCCGCGATGGGAAGCGAACTGGCCGCGTAGCCGTGCGCCTCGCTGCACACCGCGAGGTCCATATGAGTGCCCCCGACACCGGCCGTCAACAGCTCGAGCAGACCCGATTCGGCGGCGTGGGCCGTGGCTTGTCGGTCGAGACGAATCACCGTCTCGTCCAGAGACTCTCGCACTCTCGCGATGGGATCGCGGCGCTCGAGCCATGCCCTTTCGGCATCAGCCAATTGCTCTTGCTCCTCTGTCAGGCAGAAGTCCATGACCAACCCTTCAGTAGATTGACCTAGTAAACCATGTCGACTACGTTGGTCGAAACGGTGCGCGCGTTGAGAAGGCTGGAAGGTGGGAATGACGAGCATCCACGAGGCGCTGGCGCGGCTGTGGACCGCCGCCGACGATGCGCGGATGCTCCAGCAGGAGGGGCAGTGGTTCACCTGGGGGCAGGTGCGGCGGCTGACCGAGAACATCGATGGCCAGCTGACCGCCGCCGGCGGCGGCGCAGGCGCCCGCGTTGCCGTCGTGCTCGAAAACCGGATGGAATCAGTCGCCGCCGTGATCGCGCTGTTTCGTTCCGATCGCACCTTGGTGACGCTTAACCCGCTGCAACCGGCCGACCGCCTGGCCGCCGATCTCGCGGCCGTCGGTGCCGACTATCTCATCGCGCCGCCGGAGCTGCTGGGCAACCCGGCAATCTCCGGTGCCGCGGCGGCGACGGGCGCGGCGGTGTTCACCGTCGACGGCGATGACGTCACCTTGCGCGCGACGGCTTCGCGCGCCGCAGCTGCCGGCGATCCGGATGTCGCCATCGAGATGCTGACGTCCGGCACGACGGGACCGGCGAAGCGCATTCCTCTGCGGCGCAGGCAGTTGGAAGCCGCCCTGTCGGCGGCACTCAAGCACAACAACCGCCCCGAGACCCGGAACAAGCCGCCGCTGACGGGCGCGGTCGGGATGGTGACCCTTCCCATCGTGCACATCGGCGGCTTGTGGTCGCTGCTTCAGGCCCTGGTGGCCGCGCGGCCCATCGTGATGCTCACGCGGTTCACGCTGTCCGGATGGCACACCGTGATCGCCGAACACAAGCCTGCGCTCGCCGGGCTGCCGCCGCCTGCGATCCGCTCCGTGCTCAACTCCGACATCCCCCGCGAGGACCTGGCCAGCTTGCGGGCATTGATCGCGGGAACCGCTCCGGTGGACGCCGAGCTCGTCGACGCCTTCCTGGCCCGGTACGGCGTCCCCATCCTGATTACGTACGGCGCAACCGAGTTCGCCGGCGCCGTCGCCGGGTGGACGCTCAAGGATTTCCGAGCGTCGTGGGTCACCAAGAGGGGCAGCGTCGGGCGCGCGTTTCCCGGTGTGCGACTCCAGGTGATCGACGACGACGGGAACGTCCTGTCCCCGGGACGCACCGGGCGGTTGCAGGTCGCGTCGGCCCAGGTAGCCGTGTCCGGCGAAAGCTGGCTCACTACAAGCGATCTTGCACACATCGATGCAGACGGGTACCTCTACATCGACGGCCGTGCCGATGATGTCATCGTCCGGGGCGGGTTCAAGGTCGCGCCGGAGACGGTCGTGCGGGCCCTGCGCACACATGACGCGGTCGCCGACGCCGCGGTCGCCGGTCTGGAAGACGAGCGGCTCGGCCAGATCCCGGTCGCGGCAGTCGAGTTGCGAGCCGATATGGACGCCAGCGGCGAGGCGCTCCGTGAGCACTGCCGGACCACACTGACCCCTTACGAGGTGCCGACGCGGGTGTTCGTCGTGGACGAACTGCCCCGTGGCGCGGCGTTCAAAGTCGACCGGCGGCGCCTGGTGGCGCTGCTCGAGGAGCTCCACCAAGCGAACTAGGAAGGCAGGTACTCAAAATGGGACGCGTACAGGACAAAGTCGTTCTGGTGACGGGCGCGGCGCGCGGTCAGGGCCGCAGCCACGCCGTCAAACTGGCCGAAGAAGGGGCCGACGTCATCCTGTTCGACATCTGCCATGACATCGATACCAACGAGTATCCGCTGGCCACACCGCGTGACCTCGAAGAGGCCGGACTCGAGGTCGAGAAAACGGGCCAACGGGCTTACACGGCCGAGGTTGATGTCCGCGATCGGGCAGCCGTCGTGCGCGAGTTGTCCAGCGCGGTAGCCGAGTTCGGCAGGCTCGACGTTGTCGTCGCCAACGCCGGTATCTGCCCGCTCGGCGCTCAACTCGGCATCCAGGCGTTCGTCGACGCATTCGACGTCGACTTCATCGGAGTCGTCAACACGGTGCACGCGGCACTGCCCCACTTGCGCACCGGTGCCTCGATCATCACCACCGGATCGATCGCCGGCCTTCTCGCTGCCAAGGTGCCCGCCGGGATGGCGGGGCCCATGGGCCCGGGCGGTGCGGGCTACAGCTACGCCAAACAGCTGGTGGACTCCTACACTCTGCAGCTGGCCACGCAGCTTGCCCCACAGTCGATCCGCGCCAACGCGATTCATCCCACCAACGTGAACACGGCGATGCTCAACAGCGATCCGATGTACCGGCAGTTCCGACCGGATCTCGATCAGCCCACGCGCGATGACGCGCTGCTGGCGTTTCCGGCGCTGCAGGCAATGCCCATTCCGTACATCGAACCGGGTGATGTGTCGCACATCGTCTGTTTCCTGGCGTCCGACGAATCCCGCTACGTCACCGGCCTGCAGTTCAAGGTGGATGCCGGCGCCATGCTGAAGGTCTAGGAGCGCCATGACAACGACAGAAACGGCCGCCGTCGAAGGCCGCATCACCGACGAGGACATCGAGCGCGCCAAGGCCCAGATAGGCATCGCCGTCAACCAGCGAGACGAGGCGTGGAACAAGCTGCCGAACGCGGATGCGATCAGCCACTTCGCGTTCGGGTGCGGCGACGACAATCCGCTGTTCTACGACCCCTCGTACGGGGCCAACACCCGCTGGCACGGTCAGATCGCCTCGCCCACCTTTGCCATCAGCACGGGCCTGGACCAGACCCCGAAGTTCGCCGACCCCGAACGCAAGAAGCTGTTCCGCGGCCTGTTCCGCGGCACCGGAAAGTACTACGCCGGCGTGAAATGGACCTGGTATCGGCCCATCTACCCCGGGCGGCCTGTGCTGATGGAGACGTTCACCCTCGACGTCGAGGTCAAGGAGAGCGAGTTCTCCGGCGGGCGGTCGGTCAAGGAGACGTTCCGCTACCTCTACGTCGACGCCGACGGCAATCCGATCGCCACCCGCGATGAGTCGTACATCAATGCCGAGCGGCAGGGTTCGAAGAAGTCAGGCAAGTACTCCCACATCGAGCGGCAGCGCTGGAGCGCGGAGGAATTCGCTCAGGTCGAAGCGGCCTACGAAGCCGAGGCCCGGCGGGGTGCGGAGCCGCAGTGGTGGGAGGACGTCAACGTCGGTGATGCGCTGCCGCCGGTGATGAAGGGGCCGCTGACCGTCGTCGACATCATCAGCATGCACATGGGATGGGGCTGGGGCGGTTACGGTGTCGGCCCCTTGAAGTTCGCCCATCAACTGCGCAAGCGCATGCCGGCGTTCTACACCCCCGACGAGTACGGGGTGCCCGATGTCGTCCAGCGGCTGCATTGGGACCCCGAACGCGCGAAGGCGCTGGGCATCCCCGCCCCATACGACTACGGTCAGATGCGGGCCGCGTGGGTCAGTCATCTGCTGACGAACTGGATCGGTGACGACGGCTGGCTGGCCGAAATGGACCTTCAGTTGCGCGGATTCAACTATCACGGCGACATCCACCGATGCACGGGCAGCGTCACCGCCAAGGGCGAAGGCCCCGGTGAGTCCGTGTCGATCGACGTAGCTGCCACCAACCAGCGCGACGAGACCACGACGAAGGGCGGCGCGAAGGTGTTGCTCCCATCAAAAGAGTCGGGAGCTGTGGTCCTGCCGGTGCCCGACGACGAGCTGCGAAGACGCGGGGCACAAGTCGTGTCGCGGATGGCGGGAAGAGTCGGGCAAGAAATGCGCCGACTCCACGGAGAGTGAGCCGCGATGGCGATCAACGGCGTCTCGGTGAACCGCAACGGTGCGGTGCTCGGACTCGCGCTCGACCGGCCCGAGAAGCTGAACGCCGTTGACACGCCGATGCTCAACGAGTTGCTGGACAGGTTGCTCGAGGCGGCGGACGACGATTCCGTACGCGCCGTGCAACTGTGTGGCGCGGGACGGGCGTTCTGTTCGGGCGGCGATCTGACCGGCGGCAACACCAAGGGGGCCGTGCCTGCGGCCAACAAGGTCGTTCAGACGCTCATCACGCTGCCCAAACCGGTAATCGCGGGGGTGCACGGGCCCGCGGTCGGCATCGGCTGTTCGCTCGCCCTGGCCTGTGACCTGGTGGTCGCCGCCCGATCGGCGTACTTCCAGCTTGCCTTCACCAAGGTCGGTCTGATGCTCGACGGCGGCGCATCCGCGCTGCTGCCCGCGGCGGTCGGACGGGCACGGGCGGCGAGGATGGCCATGACGGCCGAGAAGATCTCGGCGGCAAACGCTTTCGATTGGGGATTGATCTCGCACGTCATCGACGACGACGCCTACGACGCGGAGCTGGCCGCGCTGACCGAGAACCTGGCCGGCGGGCCGACACAGTCGTACCGGTGGATCAAGCGGGCATTGGCGGCGGCCACGCTCACCGATCTCGAAGCCGTGCAGGAAATCGAGGCGGAAGGACAGCAGGTCCTCAAGCAGTCGAATGACTTCCGCAGAGCCACAGCGGCTTTCCGCGAACGCCGGAAGCCGGAGTTCCAAGGCGATTGAGGAGGCGGTGTCGGAATGAAGAAACCCATGAAATGTGTGCGCGTCCTCGAGGTCGCACAGTTCACGTTCGTTCCGTCGGCCGGTGCCGTGCTCGCGGACTGGGGAGCCGATGTCATCAAGATCGAGAACCCCGTCACCGGGGATGCGCAGCGCGGTCTGGTGACCGTGCTGGGTCGTTCGGTGACCAAACCCGGTCTGCCGTTCGCGCCGATCATTGAGGCGCCGAACCGCGGTAAGCGAAGCGTGGGTCTCTCGCTGGCGCTGGCGCAGTCACGTCCGGCATTCGAGGAATTGGTGCGGCGCAGCGATGTGTTCCTGACCAGTTATCTGCCGCAGACACGCGCAAAACTGCGCATCGACATCGAGGACATCCGGCGGATCAACCCGCACATCATCTACGTCGGAGGCAGCGGATTCGGCAGTCGTGGGCCCGATTCCGACACCGGCGCGTACGACGCCACCGCCTTCTGGGCGCGTGGTGGCAGCGCTGACGGCATCATGCAACCGGACGCCGACGTCCCTTCGTCGATGCCCGCGGGGGCCTACGGCGACAACATCGGTGGGCTCACCATCGCCGGTGCGGTGGCCGCGGCACTGTTCGGTAGGCAGCGCACTGGCGAGCCGTCGATCATCGACGTGTCCCTCCTCGCGGTGGGGGCGTGGGCGATGCAGTTCGACGTCAACCTGGCCATGCTGTACGGCTGTCCGCCGCCGAAGGTGCGGAGTTCCAGCCAGGCGCCCGGCAATCCGCTCACCGGCGCGTATCGCTGCGCCGACGGCCGGTTCATCCAGTTGTCGATGCTGCAGCCGACGCGCTACTGGCCGGACTTCTGCCAGGTGTTCGGTATGACCGCGGCCGCGACCGACGATCGGTTCACATCTCTGGAGTCGTTGGCGGCCAACGCCGATGAAGCGGCGAAGTTGGTCGCCGATGCGATCGGCCGGCGGACGTTCGACGAGTGCAAGCGGCTGCTCGACCACTCCGGCGGCCAATGGGCGCCGCTGCAGGATGCTTGGGATGTCGCCAACGACGAAGCGCTGATCGCCAACGGTCGCGTCGCCGACATCGTCGACGCCCAAGGCTACCGGCAGAAGCTGGTGGCCAATCCAGTGCAATTCGACGGTGCGCCGGCGGATCTCACCCGGGCACCGATGTTCGCCGAACATACCGACGAGGTGCTTCGGGAGCTGGGTATCGACGACGCGGGCCTGCTCGGTCTGAAGTACGACGGCGCGATCACCTGACCAATTTCTCGTACTGGCGGCACCGGTCGAGAAGGATCTGCGCTGTACGAATCGGGTGACTGATCATCAGGTCATGGCACGTGTCGACCTCGACGGTGGTCTGTACCCCGCCGAGCGCGTCGATACTGCGCCGTTGAGACGCTACGGACAGCGCGCGGTCGCGGGTGGTGAGGATCCAGGTGCGCGGTATGTTCGCCGGCAGGTCACGGCGGTCCACCGGTTCAACTGGGATCGACACCGCCTCGGGGTACAGCCGCGACATCGCGAACTCGCGTTGCTCTTTTGTCATGCCATTGCAGAACGCGTAGCGCGCCGCGAAGGCCGGGACTTTCAGTGGCTTCCCTCTACCGGCGCCGCGCCGGGCGAACCATGCCAGCGGACCGTCGAGCGTGTCCACGATCGCTTCACCCTGGCGCGGCACGAAGGCCGCCGCCAAGACCATCTCGCGGACGCGCGACGAACCCAGCCGGGCCACCACCCCGGGCACCGTCACTCCCGCCATCGAGTGGCCGACGATGACCGTCTCGCCGAAACCCGCAGCATCGATATCGGCGACCACGGAGTCCACCCAGGCGCCGATGGTGGCCGTCGACAGGTCACCGGGCTTCGAGCCGCGACCCGGAAGGTCGACCGCGAGGATGCGGAGTTCTGGTTCCTGGTGGCGCAACTCCGCGACCGTCAGATCCCAGCAGTCGCCGGCATGTTCGCCGCCATGGACCAGAACGAGATCGGGGAGTGGCATCCGAAGTGCTCAGCGGAACCGTGGAGCGCGCTTATTGGCGCGGGAGTCTGATGGGTTCGCGTAGTCGTTGCCGATGTGGGTGTAGGACATTCCGTGTCGCTGACGCAGGCTGGGAGAGAGATCCCTGGCCTCCCACATGGCGCGCACGGTGCCCTGTACGGCAAGCGGCCTGCGCGCAGCGATTTCGCCGGCGAGGCCGGCAGCCCGCTCCCGTAGGTTGTCGTCGGGCACGACCTCGGTCACCAGGCCGAGCCGCAATGCCGTCGAGGCGGTGATGCGTTCCTCGCTGCCCAACAGGGCCCAACGCATCACATCGCCATAGGGAATGCCCAATGACAGCATGCCCATCGGTTCGAGAGCCGAGACGACGCCACCGTTGGCGTGTGGGTCGAAGAAGGTGGTGTTCTCGGCGCAGATCGCGAAGTCGCATTCGTTGACGAAGTACATCGCGCCGCCGGCGACCATGCCGTGCAGCGCGGCGATCACCGGCTTCCACACCTGATGAGCCTTGGGCCCCAGGAAGGTTCCAGGGTCTTCTTGGTTGAATACCGGCTGGTCGGCCCACCATCGGCCCGCCGATACGTCGATTCCCGTGCAGAAGGCCCGTTCTCCGTTTGCCTGTACGACGGCGACCCGGATGTCCTCGTCATCGCGGACCCGCTTCCATACCGCGGCGAGCTCGGTGGCCATCGTCTGGTTGAAGCTGTTCATCTGTCCGGGACGGTTCAATGTCACCGTGGCGATGTGATCGCTGACCTCGAAGACAATGGTCTCCAGGTCAGTCATCGACGCGCCTCTTTGTCGTCTGCGTCATTTCGCTCCAACGGGTTTGAGTGGCAGGGGACCGGTGGCGACAACGTCGCCGAGCAGACCGAGGCCGGTACTTGCCTGCGCGGCGGCCTCCAGGCATGCGGCGACGTCCTTGCGAAGGAAAGGACCCGCGATATCGGTGAACGGCTCTATGCCGCCGATCTGCTGAATGTGTGTGGCGACGCGACTTCCCGCGCTGCATACCTGGAGTGCGGCCAGCAGAGCATCGGGGGCGACACCCATCGACGCGCCCAGTTCTGTTGCAGCGGCGACCAGCTGGGCGTTCGCGGCGAAGAGCACGTTGTTGATGAGCTTCAGTGCCAAGGCGCTACCCAGTTCCCCGGTGGGGACGATCGGGTTCGCGTAGGCCGCTAGTGTCGGCGACACGGATTGCACCGCCTCGGCCGGCCCGCCGATCAGCACGGTGAGGGTTCCGGCGGCGATGTCGTCGGCGGTACCGCTGACCGGCGCATCGAGGATGGTGGGTGCGGATGGATGGCCACCCAAGGACTTGAGTGTCGCCAGCGTTCCGGTGGTGTGGGAGACGACGATGGCGCCGCGTTTGGCATTGACGATGAAGCCGTCGGGCCCCGATCCGATTTCCATGAGTTGTGCGTCGGAGAACAAGCACGAGATCAGGATGTCGCTGCCAGCGGCGAGTTCGGCCACCGAAGCCGCGAGCCGGGCACCGCGCGTTGCCAGGCGATCGCGCACCTCGGGCCGCCTGACATACGTGGTGACGGGCACGCCGGCCTCGAGCAGGCGCAGCACCATGGGCTCACCCAACTGACCCGCTCCGATGAAGCCGACGGCGTTGGTCACTGCGCGCTCCTCAAGCACTCGGCTATAACTAAGTCAACTAGGTTGCCCAGGGTCACGCTAAGCGCGCCGGCATGCTCAGTCAAGAAACGACCGGCGGTGTCGGTGGCCGCTTTGCAGCTTAGTAGACCAATGATTGACTAACTGCACGAACGGTCGATAACGTCACCTCATCGCAGCCTCAGCGAGGAGCCGCCATGCACGTGACAATCGAAAAGGCCTCGGCTTGGCTCGGAGTGGCCATGCTGGGCGGTTTCCTGGTGATGTTCTGGTTCATCGCAGGACTCATCCCTCCGATGAGCCCGGCCCTCACCGCCGAGCAGACGGCACGGATCTACAGCGACAACGAACTGCGCATCCGTATCGGTCTCGCCCTGATGATCCTGTTCGCGTGGCTCTTCGCGCCATTCTTCGCACTACTGTCGCGCCAAGTACGCCGCATCGAAGGTTATTGGGGCGTCATGTCATTGACCCAGTTGTTACTGAGCGTGACCTTTCCGTTCGGCTTTTCACTGTGCGCGCTGTTCGCCGTGGCGGCCGCGTACCGCCCCGAGCGCAATCCCGATGTGACACAGGCGCTCAACGACATGTTCTGGTTCATCTTCGTCGGGCTGGTCGGCCCGTTGATCACACAGGTGGTGATCCTGGCGTTCTGCGTGTTCATCGACAGGCGGCGGGTGCCGAGCTTCCCGCGGTGGTTCGGCTACTTCAACATCTGGTATGCCGTGCTCGGCGTTCCGGGGTGCGCCATCTACCTGTTCAAGACGGGGCCGCTGGCGTGGAACGGCATGTTCGCCTTCTGGATTCCCCTGACCGTGTTCTGCATCTGGATGATCGTGACCGCGATCATGCTCACCAAAGCGGTCGACGTCGAAGCCGCCGAACGTGAAGAGCGCGCCGCGAACCGGGAATGGGAACCCGCAGCTTGAGTCTGACGTCCCTGCGGTCGGTCGTCGGCGAGCACTCGAGCGTCCGGCCGACCACGCATGTGCCCGGCGAACCCGGCGTATGGATCTTCCTGTTCGGCGACATGGTGGTCTTCGGGGTCTTCTTTGCGACGTTCATGTACCAGCGCGCGCAGGCGCCCGAGCTGTTCGACACGTCGCGGCACACGCTCAGCATCGGCATCGGCCTGACGAACACGCTGGTCCTGCTGACCAGCTCGCTGCTCGTGGTGACCGCTGTTCGCGCAATCCGGCAGTCCCGGTGCGGAGCCGCGCAATTGATGCTCGCCATGGCGCTGGTCTGCGGTCTCATTTTCATCGGACTCAAGTGCGTCGAATACACGGCCAAGGTCACCGCCGGGCACGTCCCGACCGAGAACAACTTCTATCTCTACTTCTTCATCCTGACCGGCCTGCACCTCTTCCACGTGCTGATCGGCGTGGGCGTGCTCATCCTGCTGCTGACGCAAGCGCGCCGCAGCAGCCTCAGCGCAACGCGGATGGCCGTCGTCGAAGGCGGCGCCTGCTTCTGGCATCTCGTCGACCTACTGTGGATAATCCTGTTCGCGTTGCTGTATCTGGTGAGCTGACCGATGGCCTTCGCATTGCTGCGCGCGCGCTCCACCCTCGTGTGGCTGGTGCTTGTCATGGTGACGATATTGTCGTGGGCGCTGGGCGCGGACCACGGCGTCGGTTCGACAGTCGCAGTGGTCGTGCTGGGGCTGGCGGTGGTCAAGGTCCGGTTTGTCGGGCTCGACTTCATGGAATTGCGCAACGCCCCGCTCATACTGCGGGCGCCTTTCGAGGCGTATTGCATCATCTTGTGGATGGTTCTCGCCGGTATGTACCTCTGGCTCTGAGCGGGCGATGGCTGGTCAAGGTCAACGTGCCCGCCGTGGGAGCGCGCCCGGATTGATCCAGGCGGCCGCCCGGGAGGTGTTCGCAGAGCGCGGATACGGCGCCACGACGCGCGAGATCGCATCGCGCGCTGGGGTTTCGCACGATCTGATTTTCCGGTACTTCGACAACAAGGAAAAGTTGTTCTTCGACGCCGTGGTGACGCCTCTGCTGGATGCTGTTGGCGGGCTGCATCAGCGATGGCTCGACGACCCCGCCCTGACAACAATGGACCATGACCAACTGGTTCGTCGGTTCACCACGGGATTCTACGAATTCATGTCGAGCAATCAGTCGATCGCACGTGCGATGGTGCACGTATTCGCCGATGAGTCGTCGGGTGACGAACTCGATCGTGTGCGAGCCCGGATCAGCGCGACTCTCGACCCGATCGTGACACCGATGGAAGATTATCTTTCGGCACACGGTCTGCGGACGTCTTCGCCGGCCTTGCAGCTACGCCTCCTGATGTTGTTCGTCGGTGTTGCGGCGACCTTTCTGCGGAACACCTATCCCTCCGATGAAGAGGTGCCGAGCGCAGACGAGATCATCGATGAGTTGTCCTTCATCATCTCGGCGGGGCTGCACGTGTCAGGTCGACCGCGCCGGCCGGAATAGCGGCAGCCATACCCGGCTGTCCGGATCGCCGGTGGGTTCGGTCCAGTCCTCGAAGAAGACCTCGACCGGCAGGCCGACGTAGATGTCGTCGGGCGATACGTCGACCACGTTGGTAATGAGGCGGACGTCGGGCTCGTCCTCGAGTTCCACCATGGCGACGATGTAAGGCGGATCCAATCCGGGAATCCACGGTTGGCGGTTTACCGTGTACGCCGCCACGGTGGCTCGTCCGGACACCGGTTCTGGGCCTACGCCGGTGCTGCGGCAGCGCCAACACGCCGGGCCCGGCGGGTGAAAGAAATGCCCGCACGCTCGGCAGCGGCAAATCATCAGCTGACCGCGTGCGCCGCCGGTCCAGAAGGCATGCGACTCAGCCGATGGGCTGGGGGCCAGCCGGAAATCGGGCCTGCGGTAAGCGGGATGGATCGACATGTATAAACAGTAAACTATATACCGTTTTGAGGGTACCGGGTGACGGTACTCCCAGGCCGAGTAACCGATGGCGAGCGGTATTTCCGTCCGGCTCGGCCCGCGAGGGCTCCGGTTCGCGGGCAATGCGGTCATGCTGTACATTCCCCCTAGTGACGGAACTCGAGTTCCGCCTCTCGCGAAGAGGTGGCGACCCGCGTTCGCGGCACGGCTACGGGCGGGAACCAGGCAGACCTCAGGAGAAGAGTGTGTTTCGAATCTTGAAGAGGGCGTGGATGCCGCTGCTCCTGGTCGTTGTCGTAGCGCTGGGCGGTTACGCAGTCGCGCGCATCCGCGACACCTTCGGCGCGAACGCCGCTGTGGCGAGTGGTGAGGGAGTCGCCGACAATACGAAACCCTTTAATCCCAAACGCATTACGTATGAACTAACGGGGGCGGAAAGGGGAAGTGTGAACGTCAACTATCTGGACGAAAACGGGCAGCCGCACCTCGTCGATGCCGCGCCGTTGCCGTGGTCGTACACCATCGTGACGACGCTGCCGTCGATGTCGGCCAACATCGTCGCCCAGGGCAGCACAGAGGTGAACGCGATCCGGTGCCGGGTGATCGTCGATGGTCAGGTTCGTGATGATCGTCGCAGCGACGAGTACCAGCCGTTCATCTACTGCTTGGTGAAAGCCGTATGAGCGCAACTCATTCGGTTCCGGGCCGGCCGGTGATCGCCCGGCTGATTCGTGTTCTGGCGCTGCCGATCTTACTTTTCTGGGTCTTCCTCGCGGTTGGCCTCGGCGTGATCTCCCCATCACTCGACGACGTCGCGGCCCAGCACTCGGTGCCGATGACCCCGAAAGACGCCCCGGCGTTCAAGTCGATGATGCACATCGGCCGGGTGTTCAAGGAATTCAATTCGGACTCCTCGGCGATGGTGGTGCTGGAGGGCCAGGACAAACTCGGCGACAGCGCGCATGAGTTCTACGACCGGATCGTGGCCAAGCTCAAGGCAGACACCGCGCACGTGCAACATGTCCAGGACTTCTGGGGCGACCCCTTGACCGCCGCCGGTTCGCAAAGCGCCGACGGCAAGGCCGCGTATGTGCAGGTGTTCCTCGACGGTGATCAGGGCACCACGCCCAGCCACGAATCGGTCGCCGCGGTGCGCAAGATCGTCTCCGAGGTACCCGCGCCGCCGGGTGTCAAAGCGTATGTGGCCGGCAATACGGTGCTCAACGCCGATGTCAGCGTCGTCGGGCACAAGAGCATGGCAACAATGGCGCTGGTCTCGATCGGCGTCATCTTGGGGATGCTGCTGCTCGTCTACCGCTCGATCGGCACGACCATCCTATGCCTCGTGGTGATCGGCATCGAACTATTTGCCGCACAAGGTGTTACGGCCACCGCAGGCGACCTGAACATCATCGGCCTGACCCCGTACGCGGTGAGCATGGTGACCATGCTGAGCATCGCGGCGGGCACCGATTACATCATCTTTCTATTGGGTCGCTATCACGAGGCTCGGGCCCTGGGCCAGGATCGAGAAGAAGCCTTCTATACGGCCTATCAGGGCGTGTCGCATGTGATCTTGGGTTCGGGTTTGACCATTGTGGGCGCCTGTGTGTGCCTGACGGCGACCCGGTTGCCGTATTTCCAGACCATGGGTCTGCCGTGCGCGATTGCGCTGTTGGTGATCGTGACCTCGGCGCTGACCCTGGCGCCGGCGGTCCTCGCGGTGGGCTCGCGATTCGGGCTCTTCGACCCGAAAGGCAATCTCTCCACGCGCAATTGGCGCAAGGTCGGGACCGCCGTGGTGCGCTGGCCGATACCGATCATCGTCGTGACGGTGATGATCGCCATCATCGGTTTCGTCAGCCTGATGACCTACGTGCCCAATTACAACGATCAAAAATTCACACCGCCGAATATGCCCGCCAATGTTGCGTATGCGGCCGCCGATCGGCACTTCTCCCAGGCTCGCATGAATCCCGAAATGTTGATGGTCGAGGCCGACCACGACCTGCGGGATCCGGCGGACATGCTGGTCGTCGACAGGATCGCCAAGAGCGTGTTCCACCTGCGCGGCATCGAGCGGGTGCAGACCATCACCCGGCCGCTGGGGGCGCCGATCGAGCACAGTTCGATCCCGTTTCAGATCGCCATGCAGAACTCCGGGACGCTGCAAACGGCGAAGTTCATGAACGACAACATGGCTCACATGCTCGAGCAGGCCGACGAGCTGGGTAAGACGATCGCCACCATGGAACACATGTATAGCGTGATGCGCGAGCTCACCGCGACCACGCACAGCATGGTGGGCAGGACCCACGACATGGTGGACACCACCAACCAATTACGCGACAGGATGGCGGATTTCGAAGACATGTGGCGACCGATCCGCTCGTACTTCTACTGGGAACGGCACTGTTTCGACATCCCGATCTGCTGGTCATTGCGGTCGGTCTTCGACGCCTTGGACGGAATCGACGAACTCGCCGACCAAATCGAAGGGCTCAGCGGTGATCTCGACCGTCTCGACCAGTTGATGCCACAGCTGCTGGCCGACTTCCCGTCGATGATCGACACGATGAAGACGATGCGCGACTTCATGCTCTCCACCCACAGCACGATGGCCGGCATCCAGGCCCACCAGCAAGAAGCCGCCGAAGGCTCCACCCTGATGGGGCAATACTTCGACGAAGCCAAAAACGACGACTCGTTCTATCTGCCACCGGAAGTCTTCAAGAGCCCCGACTTCGAACGCGGCCTGAAGATGTTCGTCTCGCCCGACGGCAAGGCCGTCCGGTTCATCATCACCCACCAAGGCGACCCCGCCACCGTCGACGGCATCAAACATGTCAAGGGCATCAAGGACGCCGTCGCCGACGCCATCAAGGGCACCCCGCTGGAAACCTCGAAGGTATATCTGGCCGGGATGGCATCGATGTACAGCGACATGCAAGCGGGGGTGAACATTGACCTGATGGTCGCCGGGATCGCCGCGCTGATCCTGATCTTCGGCATCATGCTGCTCATCACCCGCAGCTTGGTGGCCGCACTCGTGATCGTCGGCACGGTCGCCGCCTCCCTGGGCACCGCCTGCGGCCTGTCGGTCCTGCTCTGGCAGGACATCATCGGCCTGGGCATGCAATGGATCGTGCTGCCGCTGTCGATCGTGATCCTGCTCGCGGTGGGCTCGGACTACAACCTGCTGGTGGTGTCCCGGCTCAAGGAGGAAATCCACGCCGGGCTCAACACCGGAATCATCCGCGGCATGGGCGCCTCCGGGCGGGTGGTCACCGCGGCCGGCATGGTGTTCGCATTCACCATGATGTCGATGATCGTCAGCGAGCTGCGCGTAATCGGACAGCTGGGCACCACCATCGGCCTGGGTCTTCTGGTCGACACCCTGATCGTGCGCTCGTTCATGACCCCGTCGATCGCCGCCGCGCTCGGGCATTGGTTCTGGTGGCCCCTCAACACCTACCGCACCAAGCGGGCCCCGCGCGCTACGGACGAGGAGCACACGGCGCCCATCCCGCAGCTGACGGCCCCATGAAACTCACCTGCCGGTCTGTCACACTGTCGACGACAAGGTTGTCGGTTGACGGATCAGGGCCCATGACAGAAGCGGAATCAAAACTGCGGCAACGCACCGAGGGGCGCCTGGACCGGTCCCGCGATCCGGCCATTCTCAACGCCGCCCTAGCGGCCTTGACAGAACACGGGTATCACGCCACCAACATGAATGACATAGCGGCACGGGCAGGTGTGGGCAAGGCCGCCATCTACCGGCGCTGGTCCTCCAAAGCCGCGCTGATGACCGACGCATTGGTGTACTGGCGCCCCGACCTCTGCAGCGTCGACGTCCCCGATACGGGCAGCCTGGAAGGCGATCTGGACGCCCTCGTCGAACGCGTCAAACGCACCGACAGCAACCTGGTCAGCAACGACCTGGTGCTGCGAGTCGCTATGGAAGCCGCACACGAACCCGAACTCGCCTCGGCGCTCGATGACCTCATGCTCGGCAAAGGCAAACGCACGATTACCGCGATCCTGGCGCAAGCCGCCGACCGCGGCGAAATAGCGGCCGGTCGCGACTGGTCACTGGTGGCAGACGTACTCTTGGCGATGGGTCTGCTGCAGGTTGCCCGCGGACAAAGCGTGGACGCGAATTTTGTGCGCGAGGTGATCGATACCCTGATCCTGCCCGCGGTCCGCAAACCAACAAACGGATAAAACTTCAGCGCCGATGTGACCGATCCACCGGCGCCACCAGGCCCGAGGGCGTATACCGAGTGTCAACTGCTGGCAGACGAGCGCCGCATGTGGCGTTGTGTCACTGATCCGGTTCGTCGGCGGTGCCGGGATATTTGGGTGTCCACCGCACCTGTGTGATCCGTTGCGCGAGTTCTTGGTCGCGGCGTTCGGGGGCCACGCCGTCGGCTACCGCTTGCTTGGCCACCGCGTGGGCGATCCGGACGGCGACGTCGGGCACGTCCGCCCACTCCGGCAGCAGCGGTTTGTCGGGGTCGTTTAGTGCCGGTGACAGGTCTCCCAACGTCGCGGCGGCGACGCGCATCATGTCGTCGGTTACCCGGGTCGCCTGCGCGGCGGTGACTGCGAGCCCTACTGCGGGGAAGATGTAGACGTTGTTGCATTGGGCGATCGGACGTGTGGTGCCGTCGCGCTCCACCGGCGCAAAGGGTGAGCCGGTGGCGATCAGGGCACGTCCGTCGGTCCAACGGTCCAGTTCGGCGGGGTGCGCCTCGGCGCGACTTGTCGGATTGGACAGCGGAAAGATGATGGGCCGCTGGGTCTTGCCGGCCATTTCCCGCACGATGTCTTCGGTGAAGGCGCCCGCGGCGGTGGACAGGCCCAGAAGAACTCCGACGTCGACGTTGTGCACGACATCCTTGAGCTGAGCGTGGCCCTTCAGCCCCCAACCTGCCACCCGCCCGGCAGGTTGCGCGAAGTCACGCTGGGCTTCCGTGAGGTCGGTGCGATCGTCAGTGAGCAGCCCGATCACATCGACCACCCAGATCCGTCGTCGAGCATCCTCTTCGGACAGGCCCTCGTTGACCATCTCCCGCCGGATCATGTCCAGGACGCCGATACCGGCTGAGCCCGCGCCTAGCATCACGACCTGCTGCTCCGACAGCGGGCGGCCGGCGACCTTCGCTGCGCCGTGCAGCGCGCCAAGAGTCACGGCGGCGGTCCCTTGGATGTCGTCGTTAAAGGTGAGCAGCTGGTCGCGATAGCGGTCCAGGATCGGCTGCGCATGCGCGGTTGCGAAGTCCTCCCACTGGAGGAGCACGTCGGGGAGCTGTCGTCGGACCGCGCTGACGAATGTGTCGATGAATGCGTAGTACTCATCGTCGGGGATCCGTCGGTGACGCCAGCCGAGATACAGCGGGTCCTCGAGGAGCTCGACGTTGTCGGTGCCGACGTCGAGCACGATCGGCAGGGTTCGCGCGGGGTCGATTCCGCCGATGAGTGTGTAGAGCGAGAGCTTGCCGATCGGGATCCCCATACCGCCGATGCCCTGATCGCCCAGACCTAGGATCCGCTGCCCGTCGGTCACCACAATGACGTCAACGTCACGTCGGGGCCTATTGCTCAAGATCTCATCAAGACGATCGTGGTCGGGATACGAAATAAACAAACCCCTTGGCCGTCGGTAGATTTCGCTGAAGCGCTGGCACGCCTCGCCAACCGTGGGGGTGTAGACGATCGGCAGGCTTTCGCAAATGTGGTCGTGCAGCACGCGGTAGAACAACGTCTCGTTGCGGTCCTGCAAAGCGCGAAGATAGATGTGTTTGTCAAGATCGTCACGGCGCGAACAGAATTCACGCCAGCAGTGCTCGGCTTGCTCGTCGAGAGTTTTGACTGCCGTGGGTAGCAGGCCCAAAAGTCCAAGCTCGCGCCGCTCCTGCTCGGTGAAGGCGGTGCCCTTGGTGGTCAGAGCATCAAGAAGCCTTGCTTCACCGCGTGTTTGGTCAGACACGATAAGATTCCTTCCTAGTCACGCAGTAAAACCATCTCAACCCTATTGAGACACAACGAAGCTGGCCGCTCAGGCGATCGCTCAAGGCGTGTCGCCAACGTGTGAGCTAGGGAAGTAGACTGCGACCTCCTGATCGACGCAGAACGCCTCGGCGGTCGTTCCACCCCGACGGAGTGGCGCATGGGCCAACCGCGCGGTCGGCGCTGAGCCGGGGCAATCGCGGATTCCGCAGCCGGCTTCATGCCGCTAACGGTGCCGCGATTGCGGTGCGGCAATTGGGGGCGCCGGCTTACGAAGCTGAAAGGTGTCGACGCCGGCCAACATCTGCTCCTGCATGAACACCTCCGGATGCTAACGCAACAAAAGTTACGTTAAGCCTAGAGTACGTGACCACCGCGGCGCGGCGTGACCGGTTCAAGTGCACGCATTCCTCTAGGGCGCGAGACGTTCCGGCAGAGACGGTTTGAGTGACCTCTTGGGATCCGAACGAAGTGTGCCCTAATTAAACTCGCCGTGCTGTCGAACAAGCGCAGAGTCCGGATTGTGCTGACTCGGGTGATGCGGCATACTCCCTAATATGCTCTAGACACCGTTGCCGCCCGACATCGCCGGAGGGCTGGCCGACGTCCGGTCCGCGACCATTCCGCTGGCCGGGATGCTCGAAGAAGCGCATCACGTGCGCGGCCGCGTTGATAGCGTCGACCTGCAAAACCGCACCCTCAGCTGTACCGACTTCGACCAGTGTCCGCGTGAATTCGGTTGGTATCGATTTGTTTTGGTACCTGGATCAGTAACTCGTCCCTCCGTGATTCCCGGATTAGCAGCGCACGCCGAGTCTTTAACTCGACCCTGAAGTACTTAGCTGTGGGACCTGGGTCCCTGGCGGGAGGTCGCCAATCCTTTCGACGTGAAGCCTTCCGGACGCGCCGCAAAATTCGTCACCCCAGAGGTAGTCTTCAATGCCTTGCGCTCTCAAGCTGTTTCAGGCAGCATTTGCCTACATCGTCGTCACCGCATTCCCGCGCAGCGGAATCGCTACCAGCTAGGGAGTTCCGCCATCCACGGCGACATGATGATTATCGGCTTACTATCGCCGCTGCAACCGCCGCGGCACGACTCATGACCGCAGGAGGCTCGAGATGGCCACTATCACACCCGCACAAGAGCGTTCGGTCATCGACGCCGTTCCCAAGCAGTTGTTCATTGGCGGCAGTTGGCAAAACGGCCAGCACGGAACGTTCACTGTCGAAGACCCAGCTACCGCGCAACCGCTTTGCGAGGTCGCCGACGCTACCGCCGAGGACGCCATCAGCGCCCTCGATGCCGCGGTCGACGCCGCACCGAGCTTCGCCGCATCCGCTCCACGGGAGCGCGCCGAGATCCTGCGGCGCGCGTTCGAGCTGATCGTTGCCCGGATTGATGATCTTGCGCTGATCAACACGCTGGAAATGGGCAAGCCCGTCAAGGAGGCAAAAGCCGAGATTCTCTACGCGGCAGAGTTTTTCCGCTGGTTTTCCGAAGAAGCCGTCCGCATCGACGGACGCTATAGCCGCCACACCGACGGTGGTGGCCGCGTGCTCACCCTTCGGCAGCCGGTCGGGCCCTGCCTGATGATCACACCATGGAACTTCCCACTAGCGATGGGAACTCGCAAGATCGGTCCCGCAATTGCCGCCGGCTGCACGATGATCATCAAGCCCGCCGAGCAGACACCGCTGTCGATCCTCGCCCTGGCCGCCATACTGCACGAGGCTGGTCTGCCCGGCGGCGTTCTCAACGTCGTCAGCACATTGTCGGCGCCCGAAGTGCTGGCGCCGGTCATCAATGACCCCCGGCTGCGGAAATTGTCATTCACCGGGTCGACACCGGTGGGCCGTGCACTGGTGAAGCAGTCAGCCGACCAGTTACTCCGTGTATCAATGGAACTGGGAGGCAATGCGCCGTTCATCGTCTTCGAGGACGCCGACGTCGACGCCGCGGTGGACGGCGCGATGGTCGCCAAGATGCGCAACAACGGCGAAGCATGCGTCGCCGCCAACCGCTTTCACCTGTCGGACAAGATCGCCGCGGAGTTCATCGACAAGCTCACCGCCAGGATGAGCGCGCTGCGAATCGGTCGGGGAACCGAAGACAACGTCGACATGGGTCCGCTGATCGATGCCGCACAGCTGAAGACGACCTCCGGGCTGGTCAGCGACGCGATCGAGCGCGGCGCGGAGGCAGTGATCGGAGGCAAAGCACCCGAAGGCCCCGGCTACTTCTATGAGCCGACTGTCCTTGCGAACATCCCAAGCGACGCTCCGTTGCGCCAGTCCGAATTATTTGGCCCGGTGGCCCCGATCTTCACCTTCTCTGACGAGGAACAAGCGATCGCCGACGGCAATGACACCGAATACGGCCTCGTGTCCTACCTCTACACAAACGATTTGAAGCGAGCGCTACGCGTCAGCGAGGCACTACAGACCGGAATGGTCGGCCTCAACCAGGGCCTGGTGTCCAATCCCCAAGCGCCGTTCGGAGGAGTCAAGCAATCCGGATTCGGGCGCGAAGGCGGCTATGAAGGCATCGACGAATACGTCGAAGACAAGTACATAGCAATCAATCTCTAACCACAGAACCTACATCCGGCGACGAGCCGTCCATCAGCTCCACGGCCACAGCGTGCAGGCCGTGCACGGGGGAGAGGACCTGAACCGGGAAGGGAACCAGCGTGCCCCTGACCGAGGCGACCCCGCCGCAACTCCAGCCCCACCCGCCTCGATCTGCGCGGACGTCTGATGCGGGCAACTCACCGGCCGGTGCGACCGGTCCTTCAACCCGTGCAGGCCCCAAGCCTCATAGCGGGCTAACCACGAGTGCAGCGCCTGAAGCGACACTCCACTTTTTCGGCCACGCTCAACTCCCTCATCTAGGGGGTGTCAAGGATCAACCGAAACCGCTGTAAAGGATCAGCCGAAACACTGTCAAGCCTCACCCGGAACCGAAATGTCAAGCATCAGCCGAGGTAATACAAAAAACCCGGAGTGCCCCCGGCAGGATTCGAACCTGCGACACCGGCTTTAGGAGAGCCGTGCTCTATCCCCTGAGCTACGAGGGCGGGGGACGTCGTCGAATACCTGACTGAAACCTAGCTAGGCGGGTTCAGCGGCGTTCGCGGCGTCCAGGTGCCATTCCGGACGATCAGCCTACGCGTCCTGATGTGGCGGGTGTGAGTGTAGCTGCTATGGCGATGACTACGTGACTTCTAGGTGGGGGAGCCTCGTCGTGCCGGCTGGCGTTAGGGCGGCTCGCTCCCGACAAAGCTCATGGGCCTACCGGTTGAACGGTGCCCTCACCGGAATCCGCTCCGGTGGGGCCGAGCGTGAGGGTGCGGCCGCGGAAGAAACCCGGGGCGATCGCCCACCAGCCCAGCATCAGGATCACTCCGAGCGCCAGCGCGCCGACACCGACCGCCGCGACGGCCCCGAACCCGAGGATCGTGATGTGGTGGCCCTCGTCATCGGTCAACCACTCGGGCCTGGCGTACTGGATGAGCCCGTAGACGAAAACGACCAGTAAGACCACGCCGCCCAGCAACGGGACGACGCCGCGCATCACAAAACCCCGGACCGAAGCGGTTAGGGTATGGCGGTAGTACCAGGCGCACGCAAACCCGGTAAGCCCGTAGTAGAACGCGATCATCAACCCGACCGATCCGATCAGCGCGGCCAGCAGGTTCTCGCTGACAAGCGTGAACAGCACGTAGAAGAGGACGGAGACTCCGCCGACCGCGATTGTGGACGTGGTCGGCGTCAGGTAGCGAGGGTGGGTCTTCGCGAACGAGTCCGGCAACGCCCGGTACGCCCCCATCGACAGGGTGGTGCGCGTTGTCTTCAGGATCGTCGTCTGCGTCGACGCGGAGGCCGACGTCAGGATCGATGCCGCCAGCAACAGCAGTGCAACCTTCCCGAAGACGCCGTTGCCGAACAGTTCCGGACCGATGGAAGCGAACACGTCTTTCGAGTTGTGCGGGTTCCCCAGCCCGATGCCCGCCGTCCCGACACCGGCGAACGCCACGGCCGACACGGTGACCAGGGTGTAGGTCGCCAACAGCAGGAAAGTCGAGATGACGGCGGCGCGGCCAGGCGTGCGGCCGGGGTCGTCGGACTCCTCGTTGCAGGACACGGCGGTGTCCCAGCCCCAGTACATGAAGATTGCCATCAGAATTGCGGGGGCGGCGGTCGTCCCGAAATCGAGACCGCCCGGCCAGAACCAGGACAGCGACGGATGCAGCGAAAAGACCTGGGCGTCACGGGAATACGTCTTGACCAGCGCGACCATCGAAAACGCGACCAGCACCACGATTTGAATGAACAGCAGGGCGTAGAGCAGTCTGGCCGAGACCGCGATGCCGCGATAGCAGATGTACGTCATCGCGGCAATCCAGAAGACGCCCGCGACCGTCGACCAGAGCCTGCTGTTGGCCAGGTCCGCAACCGAATGCCACCCCATCTCGCCGGCCAACCTGAACGAGTACTTCCCGGCGATATCGACCAGGTTGGCCATCACAATCACTTCCGCGGCGATGATGCCCCAGCCGCCGAGCCATCCGACGACAGGTCCAAATGCGCGCGATGCCCATGTGAACGTGGTGCCACAATCCGGTTCTGCCTCGTTGAGTTCTCGGTAGGCGACGGCGATCAGGTAGATCGGGATGAATGAAAGGAGAACGACCGCCGGGGCTTTGACGCCGGCGAGCTGTCCACCACCACTGGCCACGATGAGACCCAATGTCGCGGCAAGGCTGTAGGCGGGCGCCATCGACGCCAGGCCGACCACGACGCCCGAGATCAGACCGAGCGCGCCACCCCGCAGGCCTTTGCTCTTGACGGCAGTCGCCGCGGCCTCGTTATCCGGGGCGGCCGTGGTCGTACCTTTGCTCATCGCGCCCCTTGTTTGAGCATTCCCGGGCCGAGACGGCGTCGAGAAGTCGCCGCGCCTACCGTCGCGGTGCGGCGACTATTGCCATCTGAGATCTTCGTCGAGTTGTTGGGCTCGTTCGTCGAGTTCGGCCGCGGGGCCGGTATCAATGGTGACCTCTTGCCAGTACGTCGGACTGTAGAGGTGAATGTCTTTGCCGCTATTGACCCTCAGCACGCCGCCCGTGAGTACTGCATAGGTGGCGCCGTCCGGATATTCGTGGTCTTCATCCCGGCCGCAAATCTGGATCCACATCTTCATACCGAAAAACCCTCCGCGTCCGCCGATCGAATTCTTGAGGCTACCGCTGCGACGGCGAGCGGGAGAGGGCCTTAATCTTCCTCGTCGATGACGTGCATGGCGGCTTCCTCGGCGGACGCCGCGCCTCCGCTGATTCCGACGTCCGTGGCGAACAGCTCCTCGTCGGCATCTTCGCCAAAACCCAAGTCCGGCGCGATAAGCCGGCCGGCTCGTGCGCTGCCCACCTCGCGCCGTTCCGGAAATTCGGCGTCCCGCTCGGAGGCGTCGCTGCGCCGCTGGTCGTCCTCGTCGAGGACGACGTTGATTCGCGACGCAGGATCTGGCTCTTCCTCCGCGAGAATCTGGTCCATGGTCTCGGCCGGGCCGAATGCGCCGCGCGCGTAAGGGTGCTCGGGCGGTGAGTATCCCTCGTCGAGGATGTCGTCCACGCCGCGATCCACCAGGGTGTCCTCCGGCTGAAGTTGGTTGTCATCCTCGACGCTGTATTCGCCGGCCGCGGGGCCGGTCTCGTAGTGAGCACTCATCATTCGCCTGCCATGTGATCGTCGTTACTGTCACGATATTCGCCGCGTGCGCACTTCAACAGTAAGGATTGCACCTTTTGCGGCATAGGGTCATTTGTCCTTTTCAGCCGAGGTATATCCGTCAATTACGCTGATTCCGGCTACCGACGGAGCGCGAATTCATCTGCAGCATAGAGCCTCCGGCTCGTCCGTCATCTCGGTCGGAAGACACTCAGCCCAGTCGCTCGACCTCGTCGGCCGCCTCGGTCAGCGCCGCGGCGAGTTCGCGCGCGGCTGATGCGTCCAGCGCATTCAGGTGACGGGCGTGCACGGAGATCCACCGCCGCGTGGAGCCGTCGACCTGCTGTCGGCCGCAGATCTGCACGTGCGCAGACCCGCAACGGCGAGAGGTGCCCTCGAAGTCGCGAAACCAATTGCTGTCCAGGTGCCAGTCGAACGTGCGAACCGCACCGTCGGGCGGTCCGATCGCGTCGAATGGCATCCCGGCGGACACGTTCTTGGCCGCCCACTGCCGCGCCATGTCCAGCAGCGTCTGCGGTTCGTCGTGTTCGAGGCGCTCCAGCTGAGCGATTTGCGCAGCGGTGAGATGATCGGCCACGTCGCGCCAGTTTTGCGCGGTGTCGTCAGATGCGGTCATGGTTTGCAGTCTGTGCTGGTCTGCAGCCGTTGACGAGAGTCGAAAGTCATGTTTTGGTGGTCCGGCGGCACAGTGGGATCCCTGCGAATCGGTACGGGCCGGCCGGTCTCGGAATTCATGACCGCCGATCAGGCTTTGATTTGCTTGCGGTTCAGACGGTTTGGCGCGCCCGAACGGCCAGCGGTCAGCCGATACCGACGCGAATCCCTTCGTGCCGCTGCTCCAGCTCACTGCTGACTCCAGTGAAGAGATCGTGCGCGTCGGCGTTGACGCCGCGCAGCGTGACCATCAATTTGCCCGGCTCACTATCGAGGACGATGCCGCCGGCCGGATGCAACGGATATTCGCGGGTCCCGGTGCCACCCGTCCCGGTTGCGGTCGCCAACTCGTAGCCGTGGTCGTCCCGGAGCCGGTCGGCGAGGGCTGTGACGATTTCGCTTGCCAGCTCGTCGGGATCGACTGTCTCCGGCACGGTCAATGTCAGTCTGGTCACCCGCACCACGCTATACCGGGTTCGTCGTCACAGCTGCCGGGCTCAGGTGGTCGACGAACCAGTCGCGCGCCAGCATGGCGACCTTCTCGAGCGTCCCAGGTTCTTCGAACAGATGGGTGGCGCCCGGTACGACGGTGAGTTTGCAGGTGCCGGGGATCGCTGCTCGCGCTTGCCGATTCAATTCCAGCACCACGTCGTCATTGCCGCCCACGATGAGCAGCGTCGGCGCGTAGACGCGGGCGAGGAACGGCCCCGCCAGATCCGGCCGCCCGCCCCGGGACACCACCGCCGCGACGTTCACCCGCGGGTCGGTGGCGGCGACCAGGGCCGCGCCCGCGCCGGTGCTGGCACCGAAGTAGCCGACCGGCAGTGAGGCCGTATCTGGCTGGCGGGCCAGCCAGCCGGTGACGTCGACCAGCCGTCGAGCCAAGAGCTCGATGTCGAAGACGTTGGCTCGATTTCGTTCCTCTTCGGGGGTGAGAAGGTCGAACAGCAGGGTGGCGAGACCCGCGCCGTTCAGCACGTCGGCCACGTAGCGGTTGCGGGGGCTGTGGCGGCTGCTTCCACTACCGTGCGCGAACAGCACCACGCCGAGTGGATTCTCGGGGATCGTCAGATGCCCGGCCACCGACACCGAGCCGGCGCTGACCCTGACTTCCTCGTCGCGTAATGGTGGGTCGGCCGAGTCGGCATCGGCCGACGGGCCGCGAGAACCGTTTCGGGCGCGATCCAGGAGCGTGACCACCTCGTCGTCGGAAGTCTGGGTGAAGTTCCGGTAGCCCTGCCCCACGGCGAAGAAGTATTCGGGCGTGTGCAAGCAGACCACTTCGTCGGCGTACCCGGAGAACTTTGCGAACACATCGCGTCCGCCGATCGGTACGGCCAGCACCACCCTGCTCGCGCCCTGGGCCCGAGCCACCTGGCAGGCGGCTTTCGCCGTCGCGCCGGTGGCGACGCCGTCATCGACGATCACCGCGGTTCGTCCCGCCAACGGAATCGGATCGTGCCCGCCGCGGAACCGTTCCGAGCGACGGGCCAACTCGGCCCGCTGCTTCGCCTCGACCGCCGCCATCTCGGCCCCGGACAAGTGAGCTTCACGCACGATGGCGTCGTTGAGCACCCGCACTCCGCCCTCACCGATCGCGCCGAAGGCCAGCTCGGACTGGAACGGAACCCCGAGCTTGCGCACGACCAATACATCGAGCGGGGCCTGCAGTGCCTTGGCGACCTCGAAGGCCACGGGCACACCACCGCGTGGTAGGCCCAATACCACAACGTCTTGGCCGCGCAAGGATTCGAAACTCTTGGCCAGCTGTCGTCCGGCGTCGACCCGATCGTCGAACAGTCTTTGATCGCCGCGCAACGAAGCAAGCCGCTGCACCAGCGGTCGACCCCACTCGCTATCGCGGTCCGTTTGTGCCATCCCCTCAGTGTGTCGCGAGCCGCCGGAGCGCCGAAGGGCCGTAAGGCCACTGCCGCGGGGACCAAGGCCCCTGACCGGCGTTTTCTCCGAACGGCTAGCGTCGGCGTGGTGGAGACGGCTCGTCCACCGGGCTCCTCGCATGACTCCGGTGTGGTCACGGTGCTGTTGGGTGGCGACGTCATGCTCGGGCGGGGCGTCGATCAGATCCTGCCCCATCCCGGAGATCCGGAACTGCGTGAGCACTACCTGCGTGACGCCGGGGGATACGTCCGGCTCGCCGAGCGGGCAAATGGGCCGATCCCGCGTCCGGTGGATTGGCGGTGGCCGTGGGGCGAGGTGCTGACGCTCCTCGACGAGGCCGCCCCGGACGTCCACCTGATCAACCTGGAGACAACGATCACCGCGCGCGGTGAATTCGCCCACGGCAAGGCGGTCTGTTATCGGATGCATCCAGACAACCTGCCGGCCCTGACCGCGTTGGGGCCGGACGTCTGCGCGCTGGCCAACAACCACATCCTCGACTTCGGCCGTCACGGGCTGGCCGACACCGTGTCGGCGCTGACGGGTGCGGGAATCCGGGGCGTCGGGGCGGGGGCCGATTTGCCTACCGCACGCCAACCAGTGGTGCTCGACATTCCCAACAAACGCCGGGTCACGGTGGGCTCGGTGGCGATGCCGTCGGCCGGCGTTCCCGTGTCTTGGGCGGCGCGCCACGATCGGCCCGGCGTGCGGCTGATCCGGGACGCATCGGTCCGCGGCGTCGCCGACGAGGTGGCCGCGGACGTGCTGGCAGACAAACGAGACGGCCAGATCGCCATCGTTTCGGTGCATTGGGGATCCAATTGGGGCTATGCCCTGGCCGAAAGCGACGTCGCGTTCGCGCACCGGCTGATCGATGCCGGCGTCGACGTCGTGCACGGTCACTCCTCGCACCACCCCAGGCCGATCGAGATATACCGGGGCAGACCGATCCTCTACGGCTGCGGCGATGTCATCGACGACTACGAAGGCATCGGTGGGCACGAGGCCTACCGCGCCGATCTCCGGCTCCTGTATCTGACCCGAACCGACCCGGCCACCGGCGAATTGGTGTCGCTACAGATGATCCCGCTGCGCGTGCGCCGGATGCGGCTCGAGCGTGCGCCTCGCGACGAGGCTGAATGGCTCCGCGCAACGATCGAGCAAGCCAGCAGCCGATTCGGGCTGCGTGTTGTGACGCGGCCGGACGACCTTCTGGAGGTCGAGTTACCCGGCAAGGCGCTCAGCGCAGCTCCGCGATGACCTTTGCGAAGTTGTCGACGTGGTTGTCCTGGACGGTGATGAACGTGACCCCGTACTTCTCGCGGTACTCCAGCAGCGTGTCGGCCATCTCGCGCGGTGACCCCGTCAGGACGGAGTGCATGGCCAGGATCTCCTCGTCGGACAACCCCGACGCGTACCGACGCGTCATCGTCAGGTCGGGCAGGCTCTCGCCCTCGGCCGGGACCGCCGTGACGG
>NZ_LZKD01000262.1:0-8537 GCF_001668695.1 Mycobacterium sp. E2497 | reverse complement strand
CCCGTCGTCGTCCGATTGCTGGCCGAGCACAAGCCGTTTCAACTCTTCATGGACCGTCTGTACCGGGTATTGCTGAGCGACGCGGGTCTGGACGGGCGGATCGAGGCGGCCATGTTCTCCGGCGCGCTCGCCACCGCTGTCATGCATCCGCTCGTCGCCGACATCGACGACGACACATTGCTCACCAGGGTCACCGATTTGAGCCGGCGCCTGCTCGGCCTGCCTCGGGACGCCCCCGACTGACGAGTGCGGCTATGTGTCGGCGCGCACCCAGGTCATGACACCGTCGTGGGCGAAGCAGACCAGGAACAGTCCGTCCGGCGCCTGCGCGACGTAGTTCTGGTAGTTCTGGCAGGTGGCGCCTTCCTCCTTGACGCCCGCCATCGGTGGTGACCGGAACCATCGCGGCTGGTATCTCCTGGGCGAGCCGCAGAACATCAGCCGTCCGGGCTCGGAGGCGAACGAGACGTATCCGTCGGCGACACCGAAGGCGTAGTAGGTGGTGTTCTCACAAGGCGCGCCCAGAACCTGATGCGGCATGATGCCCGGCGTGCAGGCGGGGTAGTCACAGACAGTCGGCCCGGCCGACGATGGCGGCGCGGCCAGCACACCGGCGCCGAGCAACGCGGCGGCCATCGCCACGATGAATCGCACGCGATTACTTTGCCACACCCGAAAAGAAAATTCTCCTGGTTGGAGAAGATCAGCCGGGCCGCAGGGCCGCCGGCGCCGGGCCGCGCCGGCGGGGCTACGGGTCGCCACCCGGGAGGCGCACATTTGCGCATGTGGGAGCCACGATTGCGGCTGATCGATGACGCCGTTGACACCGGTCCCAAGTGATAAGCTCCTTCTCCGTGCACGAACCGGAGGGGCCTGACGCCGACCATTGCGGCGGCCCGGCGGACGTGACCGATCCCGCGGAACCACGGTCGGGCTCAGGGGCCGATCCCGGCGCCATCGCACCCGACACGGACACGGAAGACGAAGTCGCCGAGGCGGAAGCGCGGGCGGCGGAGGCTCGGGCGCGCCTCGCAAGGCTGCGCGCGGCAGCCGAAACCGGCGAGGCGCACGACGACACCGCTGCCCCCGATGTCGAGCAGCGCTCGGCAAAGTCGATCCGGGCACGACTGCGGATGCCACGGCGCCCGAGGCGACCGCGGTGGCTCCGACCCCCGTCCCGGAAAGCAATCGCCGCGTCGGTCGGCGTCGTGCTGGCGTCCGGCTCCCTCGCGGCGAGCGGTTACATGGTGTGGCAGCACCGGGCGACCGTGCACAGACAACAGCTCGCGGCGGAAGTCACTGCCGCAGCGCGGCAACGGATCACGGCGCTGATGTCGATCGACGCCAACCATGCCAGGGACGACTACCAGCGCATCATCGACGAGTCGACGGGTGACTTCAAAGCCCAGATGTCTGCGATGTCAGCCATCATGGCCAAGCAGACGGAGGAATCGAAGGTGAGCAGCAAGGCCACCGTCGAAGCCGTAGCTGTCGAGTCGATGAGCGACAATTCAGCGGTCGTACTTGTGGCGGCGAAATCCGATGTCACCAATGCGGACAACACGCATCGGCCACCCGTCGTGTGGCGGATCAGCGTCGCCCTCGCGCGGGACGGCGGTCAGCTCAAAATGTCGAAAGTCGATTTCTTGCAATGACTGTCGAGCATGGTTCGTCGCCGGACGGCACGGAGACGTCGCCGCCCGACCAGGCGGGGTCGGCACCCTCTTCGCCGGGGCCGGCTCGCACCGGCGGACTGGCCGCAATCAAACGCTGGATCGGGCGGTGTGTCGCGAGGTGGCGTTCGATCGTCGCGACGGTGTTGGTCGTTGCGGCGATCGGCGTCGCCGCCGGTCTGTACTTCGTCCTGTATCGGCCGGATCAGCAGGTCTCCGAGGCGGCGGCGCAGCGGGCAGTTCGGGCGGCGTCAGAGGGGTCCGTGGCCGTGCTGTCGTACGCTCCCGACAACCTCGACCGCGATTTCGCCAAGGCGAAGTCATATCTCACGGGTAATTTTCTCGCCTACTACACCAAATTCACAGAACAGATAGCCGCGCTGGCACAGCAGAAGCACGTCACGGAGACGGCCCAGGTGATTCGGGCCGCCGTTTCGGAGCTGCACCCGGATTCCGCGGTCGTGCTGGTATTCATCAACCAGACCGCCACCAGCACGGAGAAGCCCCAACCACAAACGACCGCGAACAGCGCCCGGGTGACGCTGACGAAGGTCAACGGTTCCTGGCTGATCTCGAAGTTGGATCCGCTGTCGTGACCGCTTGCCATTTCGGTTCAATCGCCATTTTGTCGCAGCCGAACCGGTGTTAATCTCATTGCACGAAAAGCAGCACGCAATGTCGATACCGCATTAATAGTGTCGGTTAATTGAAGTGGGTCGAGGAGTACCTGATGCGTTCAGTTCGACCACTCACCGCCGTTACGCTGGTCGCTGCCACCATATTCGGCGGCGTGAGCACGGCGTCCACAGCGCGGGCAACGACCAAGGAAGAAGTGGCCGTCAACGGAACGTTCCGCGCCACGTCCATCGGCGACTGGGCCCAGCGCAACGATCAGTACTTCGGCGAGCCGACGGTCGTTCAGACCTGGACGATCAGTTCGACCTGCGTCACGTTCCAGGAATGCCACGGCACGGTGACCAGCGACCAGGGATGGAGCGCTCCCCTGTACATGAACGACGGGGAGATGTGGAAGGTCAAACGCGAAGTGCGGGACTGGGAGCGGTGTGAGGACGGCACCGCGTTCACCGGGCAGCAGACCTTCTACTTCTACCCGGTGAACGAATACGGCGGATATCAGCTCGGGTCGTCGACCTACGCCGGGAAAGACAAGACGGTCGGCCCGTCCGGCGCCTGCGGGCAAAACCAGTGGCTTGATATCGCGATGCCGTTGCGCCTGGACAAAATAGGCTGACCGGGCGCTCTACTCACTTACTTACTTCCCCGCCCCGAGGCGGCTTCAGGTGGGAAGCATGTCCTGCCACGTCTTGGGCGCCTTCGGGGCAACCAGATCCGACTGCTGGTACAGCTTTCCGTCCGGACCGACATAACGACCCGTGCGCGGGTCATACCGGGCGATGGTGACGGATGGCCGTTGCTTGCCGGCCCCACCGTTGAATGAGCTTGGCGCCGCCTGCGGCCCACCGCCCGCGGCCGCGTCGGGGGGCGCGGCATCGGGAGAAGTGGGCACCGCGGGCGCCGCCGGCGGCGGGGGAAGTTCCCCGGCGGCGGGGACGTCCAGTGGCGCTATCGGCGGAAGGTCGGCCGACATTCTCGACATCGGCGCCAGCGGAGGCGGTCCCGACGACGGCACAGGCGGTACGGCCGCCCCAACCGTGCCCGGTGGCGGATTCTCGCCCCGCGGCCCCGCCGGCGAACCTCGCGGCACCGCCCCCGGCGGAAGTGGGGTTCCCTCCACCGGGCCGAAGATCCTGTCGTTGACGGTCACCCGGTCGTCGGGCGGGACGCCCTGGGCGAGCAGGTTGGGGTCAAGCGGGTAGGGACCGAGGACGTGCTGTTTCATCGCCAACGGCATGTACGGCTTGTCGCTGTTGCAGATTTCGACCGTCGGGGCGCGCTTGCCCGGGTGACCCATACATGGGTAGTTGCGGGCACCACGAACCCCGATCGGCGAATCCTGCGGGAGCTTGCAATACAACCCGTCGGGTGTGTCGATGTCGGTGAGGTCGTCCGGGGATCGCCACGTGTTGGGCGGCATGAAGCCGACCGTGCAGATCGGCGGATCGTCGATCGTGAGCGCGAAGTCGCCCTGGGCGGTGCCCTCGGGATGGTTCGGCGCCGCGGCGGCCTGCTCGATGGCGACCGCCGACGGCAGCAACACCAGCAGCTGCTCCAGCGAGGGGTGGTAGGTGACGCCGATCTGACCGATGGTGGTCAGGTTGGCGAGCAACACCGGCAGCGTCGGTTTGACTTGTGCGAGAAGGCGGGACGCTTCGTTCGCCGCCTCGGGACCGTTTTGCAGGATGTTGCGGAAGTGGGAATCGTTGTTCACCAACACATCCGAGATGCCGGCGAAACTCCGCGCCCACGTCCTGATCGAATCGGCGGTGCGCGCTTGGGTATCCAGGAGCGGCCCGGTGTCTTCGGTGAGGGCCCGGGTGCGATCGACGACGCCGTTGGCGTCGCGGGACAACGTCTGCGACGAATCGATCAGTGACCCCAGGTCGTAACCGGAACCGTTGAAGCCCTGGAACGACTCGTCGAGCAATTGGCCGAGTTTGGTCTTCGGGATGCTTTGGACCAAGGCATTGAGCTGGTCGAGCATCGGCCCGACCGGCTGCGGAATCGTGGTGTCCCGCGCGGCGATCACCGAACCGTCGTGCAGGTAGGGCGGCGAGTCGGTCTTGGGCCGCAGATCCACGTACTGTTCACCCACCGCGGAGACGCTGAGCACCTCCGCGGTCAGGTCCGCGGGAACCTTCGGTGAAGTGCTCAGCGACAGCGTCGCTTTCGCGCCCGTCGGGGTCAGGCCCACCGACGTCACCTTTCCGAGCTGAACCCCGCGGTAGGTCACGTTGGAGAACCGGTACAGGCCGCCGGTGGCCGGCAGCTCCAGTGTCACCGTCATCCGGCCGATCCCCAGCAGGGTCGGCGCCTGGATGTAGAAGAGGACCATCGCGATCACGCCGACGGTCCCGGCGATCGCGAACACCGCCAACTGGATCCGGACGAAGCGCGTCAGCATCTACCCGCCACCTTCCGTCGGTGCCGTTGCCGGCGGCGGTGTTTGCCCCACAGCCGCGTCGGGCTGCGGCGCCGCGGCGGGCGGCGGCCCGGGCAGCGGGGCCGCGCTCGGCGGCGGTCCGGGCAGCGGGCCCGCACCCGGCGGGGGCCCGGGCAGCGGGGGGAGGCTGGCCGGGTCGACCCACGGCGGCCTCACCGGGTCATGCATCGGATCATGGGTGTACTGCAGGTAATACGGGTCCCCGGGGGCCGGTACCAACGGCTGGTCCAGCTGCCCCCAGTGCGTCCCCAACATCAGGCCTCGCTTGAGCCGTGGAATCGACAAGTCCAGATCGACGTGCAGGTTGAAGTAGTCGCCCCGAACCGCACGGTCGACGAAGTTCTGGGTGAACGGGAACACGAACCCGGCCGCGACGGCCGTGCCGAGTTCCGGTCCGACGTCGGCGAGCGCGCGGATGGTCGGCTCCAGGTTCTTGAGGTTCTTGACCAGGTCGGCCTGGGTGTCGTTGACCAACCTGGTGGCGGTGTTGCTGAAGACGCGCAGTTTGTCCAGGGCGGCCGTGAGCCGTGGGCGCTCCTTGATCAGCACATCGAGCGCGGGCGGTATCTTCTGCAGCGCCTGGGTGAGGACGTCGCGCTGATCGGCGAACGTGGCGGCGAGCCGGTTCAGCGCCTGGATGGAATCGACGAGGTTGTCCCGCTGATCGTCCAGCGTTCCCACGAACGTGTCGAGGCGGGTGATCAGATCACGGACCGCGCCCTCGCGCCCGGACAGGGCGGCGGAGAAGTTGTGGATGATCTCGCCGATCTGTCCCAGCCCGCCGCCGTTGACGACAGCCCCCAGCGACGACAGCGTCTGCTCGGTCGACGGGTAGGCCGATGAGCGACTCAGCGGGATGGTGGCGCCCGGCTGCAGTCGTCCGCTGCCCTGCTGGCCGAGCGGCGTATTGAGCTCCACATGCATCGACCCCAGCAGGCTGGTCTGACCGACGGTGGCCACGACGTTGGCCGGGACGACGACATCGCGCTTCACCGAGATCTCGACGTCGGCGTGCCAGCCTTTCACCCTCATCGCGCCGACACTGCCGACGACGACATCGTCGATCATCACCGGCGAATTCGACTCCATGGTGCCGACATTCGGCAGCTCTACGTGGTAGATGTTGGCCCCTGGCCCGCGTCCGACCGCGCCCGGCAGGGGCAGTGAATTCAGGCCGTGGAAGGCGCATCCCGTCGCCGTCAGCACCACGCAACAGCTCACGGAGAACACCCGGCGCGCCGTGACCCCCGCGATCATTGTTGTGGCCGATCGGCCGGCAGCAGCATGTCTGATGCGCTCTGCGCTGGTGGCGGCGGTGGTGGCGCCTCCGGTGTGCTCGGCGGGGGCGGCAGCGGCATCGCCGCGCCCGGTATCCGCGCGGGCGGCACCGCCCCCGGCGGTCCGACCGGGTCACCGGGCAGGCCGGTGTAGGCAGACACTGCGGGCGGGATCTCGGGCGGTCCGGGTTTCGGGCCCTCGCCGCCGGGGGCCAGACGCTGCTCGCTGTAGAGGATGTTGGACGGGTCCACCGACTTCTGCAGAAAGATGTTGATGGGGATCGGCAGGTTGTTGAAGTTGAGCACGCGCAACCCTGGACCGAGGAACAGCGAGCACAGCTTGCCCGATTCAACGGCGGTGACGTTCTCGATGGCGCCGATCGCGGTGCAGCCGGGCACGGGCACCGGAAGCATCAAACCCGAGAACGTGGAGTTCGCGAAGTTCATGATCCCGAAGCCGCCCACGATGGTTCCGGTGTCGGCGTTGTAGTCGTTGAAGAAGTTGCCAAGCGCGTTCGGCGCTGCGTGCAAGATGTTCTCCAGATCCATGTGCTGATCGGCCAGGACCTGCGTGACGTCGGCAAGCCGGGCGATCTGCTCGCTGGTCTGGTTGCGCGTCCCGGCGATGAAGCGTTGCACCTCGCCGACCGCCGTCGACAGATCGGTCAGCGCCGCGTCCAGGTCGGACTTGCTGTCGTTGACCACGCTGGTGAGCGTGGCCAGGCGGTCGTTGAACTGCACGATCTGGACGTTGCTTTCGCGCAGCGCGCCGACGAAGGTCTGCAGGTTCTTGATGATGTCGACGATGTTGCCGCTACCGTTGGCGAGGATTCGGCCCACCCCCGACAGTTGACTCAGTGTCTGCCGTAGCTTGTCCCCGTTGCCGTCGAGCGCGTTGGCGGCGCTGTCGATGAACCGGCCCACCGACGTGCCCGAGACCCCACTCTTGGGCCCCAAATCCGTTGCCAGCCGCATCAACTGGGCTTTGACCTCGTCCCACTCGACCGGGACCGCGGTCCGTTCGACCGGGATCACGGCCCCGTCGCGCATGACCGGTCCACTGTCGCGATAGGCCGGCGAGAGCTGGACGTAGCGGGAGGCGACCAGATTTGTGGCGACGATCACCGCCTTCGCGTCGGCCGGAATCGGTACGCCGCGGTCGACCTCGAGGGTCATCTTGGCCCGGGTGCCCTGCGGCTCAATGGATTTGATGTTGCCGACTTTGACACCCGACACCCGCACCTCGTCATGGGGATAGATCGCGGTGGCGGTGGTGAAGTAGGCGGTGATCGTCTTCTTGCCGAAGACCGTGTTGCGGACGAGCACGGCGGCGCCGGCGACGATGAGCCCGACCAGGACAACCGCCGCCACGGCCGTCACCCTGTTACGAGGTACCCGGGAGGTCATTGTGACCCTCCGATCCTGCCGCCCAACGTGCAGCCGGGGCAGACCGGAATGCCGTTGTACGGCCAGGGAGTCAGCGAGCGGGGCAACGGCGAAGGGTAGCCCGGCCCCTTCGAGGTGTCGAAGGTGCGGAATCCCCAGAGGTAGTCGATGATCGGCTGGAAGAGTTGCGGGGCAAGGAAGTTCGGGACGAAGGCCTGATAGGCGTACATACTCGAGATGCCCTCGCCGACCGTGATCTGGAATTTCTTCAGGCCCGGCAGCGCCTTGCTGATGTTATCGCGGTTCTTTTGCAGCATGGCGGTCACCGAATTCAGCCTCTCCAGCGTGGGCGCCAGCTTGCTTTCGTTGTCGTGTACCAGTGCCGTCAGCTGTTTGGCCACCGCCGACGTGTTGGCCAGCAGGTCCACGATCTCTTGCCGGCGCGCCACCAGCACCTGCAGCAGAGAGTCGGAGTTGAGGATGAGTTTGTTGACCTGCTGGCTGCGTTCGGAGAGGACGCCGGTGACGTCGCCGGCGCTCTTGAACAGCTCGCCCAGATTCTTGTTGCGGCTGTTGAGGGTGCGCGACAACCGGGTGAGCGCGTCGAAGGCCGGCCCCATTTGGGGCGCGATCTGGTCGAGCGTCGCCGCGAGCGTGTCCAACGACTGATTCAGCGCCGTGGTGTCCGTTCCGGCGGTGTCGGTTGTCAGGTCGCTGACCGCTTCCGTCAGCGAGTACGGCGAAGACGTGCGCGAGACGGGAATGAGCGCCATCGGGTGCAACGTGCCGCTGCCGGCGGACTCCAACGTCAGCATCCGCTCGCCCAGCAACGTGCCGGTGCGGATGTGCGCGGACGTCTCCGAACCGAGCAGGACGTTGCCCTTCATGGCGAACGTCACCAGAGCGTCGCCGCGCTGCAGCTTGATATCCGACACCGTGCCGACCTTCACGCCGGACACGATCACGGGGTTGCCCGTCGTAAGGCCGCCGGCTTCGGTGAACAGCGCCTGGTATCTGACCATCGTCGCCCACGCGATGAACCGGTCGGGCGACAGGCCGACGAGGATGACCATCACCGCCAGGACGACGCCGATGAGTCCCGCCTTGACGAGGCCAGTT
>NZ_LZKD01000261.1:0-49697 GCF_001668695.1 Mycobacterium sp. E2497 | reverse complement strand
TCAACACGGCGCGGCGCACGCGCCGGTATGGTGGCCGCGGTGTCGGCCACCGGCGGCGTGATCACCAGCGCGGGAATCGTTTTGGCCGCCGTCTTCTGCGTGCTGGGCGTGTTGCCGTTGATCGTGCTGACCCAGCTGGGAATCATCGTCGGCCTCGGCATCCTGCTGGACACCTTCGTGGTCCGCACACTGGTCATTCCCGCGCTGTTCGCCCTCATCGGTGACCGCATCTGGTGGCCCACCACACCCGGGCCAGCCGAAAGTGTTGCAGTACAAGCCGAAAGAGAACGGAGCATCCCGTGAACAAGTCCACGTTGGCCGCCACCGGCCTCGCCGTCGCCGTCGCCGCCGGATCCGGCAGCATCGCGAGCGCCAAGGCCGTTCCCGCCTGGTACGCGCGGCTGCGCAAGCCGCCGTACCAGCCGCCCAACGCCGCCTTCCCGGTGGCGTGGACCACCCTCTACGGCGACATCGCGGTCACGTCCGCGGTGGCCATCGACCGCTTCCGCGCGGCCGGACAGCACGACCGGGCACGCCGCTACGCCGCCGCGCTCGGCGTGAATCTGATCCTCAACGCCGGCTGGAGTTGGCTGTTCTTCCGCTTCCACAAACTCGGCGCCTCGGCCATCGGTGCCGGCTTGCTCGCGGCCAGCAGCGCCGACCTCACGCGTCGCACCGCGCAAGCGGACCCGCGGGCCGCGCTGGCCCAGTCGGCCTACCCCATCTGGTGCTCCTTCGCCACCGTCCTGGCCACCCATGTTTGGCGCCTCAACCGCTGAGGAAACCCTCGGATCATGCCGGCCCTGTTGTGGTTTCGCCGCGACTTGCGGTTGAGCGACCATCCCGCGCTGAATGCCGCGGCCGACGACGGCGAGGTCCTCGCCTGTTTCGTGCTGGACCCGTCGCTCGAGGCCTCCGCCGGCCGGCGCCGCCTTCAGTTCCTGGGCGACTCGCTGCGACAGCTGCGGGACGACCTGGAGGGACGGCTACTGGTGACCCGAGGCGAGCCCGACAAGCTGATCCCGCGCATCGCGAACGAGATCGGCGCGTCGGCGGTGCACGTCTCCGAGGATTTCGCGCCGTACGGAAAGCGCCGTGACGAACGCGTCCGCGCCGCGCTGGGTTCGGTTCCCCTGGTGGCCACGGGTTCGCCGTACCTGGTCTCGCCGGGCCGGGTCACCAAGAAGGACGGCTCCCCCTACCAGGTGTTCACCCCGTTTCTGCGCCAGTGGCGCGAATCCGGCTGGCGCGCACCGGCTAAGTCGAACGCGAAGTCCGCACGGTGGCTGGATCCGGCGCAGCTGCGGACGAAGCGCGCCGAGATCCCCGATCCCGGTGCGCCGCTCGAACTCGCCGCCGGCGAGGCGGCAGCCCGAAAGCAGTGGAAGTCTTTCGTGGACAACGGGTTACAACACTACGACGAAGAACGCAATCGGCCGGACCTGCACGCCACCAGCCGGATGTCGGCGCACCTGAAGTTCGGCACCATCCATCCGCGCACCATGGTCGCCGACCTCGACCCGGGTCAGACCGGGGCCCAGGCATACCTGCGCGAGTTGGCGTTTCGCGACTTCTACGCCGACGTGCTGCATCACTGGCCGGCGAGCGCCTGGCGCAACTGGAACAGCCGGTTCGACGGCATCCGCACCGACACCGGGCCCGAGGCGAGACGCCGTTTCGAGTCGTGGAAGGCCGGTGAGACCGGTTACCCACTGGTCGACGCCGGAATGCGTCAACTGCGCGAGACCGGCTTCATGCACAACCGGGTGCGGATGATCGTCGCCTCGTTCTTGGTCAAAGACCTGCACCTGCCCTGGCAGTGGGGCGCAGAGTGGTTCTTGGACCAGCTGGTCGACGGCGACATGGCCAACAACCAGCACGGGTGGCAGTGGTGCGCGGGCTGTGGCACCGATGCCGCGCCGTACTTTCGGGTGTTCAATCCGACCACGCAGGGCGAGAAGTTCGACCCGTCCGGCGCGTACATCCGGCGATGGGTGCCCGAATTGCGCGCGGTAGACGACGCGCACCTGCGCAAGGGGGAACGGCCGGCCGGCTACCCCGCCCCGATCGTCGATCACGGCGCCGAGCGCGCCGAGGCGTTACGGCGCTACCAGAGCATCTGACCCGCGCACCGGCCCGGCTCAGCAACGAATTGTCGCCGGCGTGAATGTTTGCCCAATCGCCTACCGGGGCTGTCTGGGCATGCAATTATCAGCCGATTCAGGAGTTGTCACGCCGCTCGGGAGGCACCAATGGCACACATCCTCGCTCGGACCTTGCTGGCTTCCGGCGCCGCCGCCGGGTTGCTGGCCGGGGTCAACGCCTGTTCGTGCTCCGTCGGCTCGTCGCACGCGGTCAGCAAGAGCGACGTCGCCGGACAGATCACCTCGAAGATGACCGACGCCGCGGGCAACAAGCCCGAATCGGTGAACTGCCCGAACGACCTGCCGGCCAAGGTTGGCGCGCAACTCAATTGCGAGATGAAGGTCAAGAACCAGACCTTCAACGTCAACGTGACCGTGACCAGTGTCAACGGCAGCGACGTCAAATTCGACATGGTGGAGACGGTCGACAAGAACCAGGTGGCCAGCATCATCAGCGACAAGCTGACCCAGCAGGTGGGCAGGAAGCCGGATGCGGTGACCTGCCCCGACAACCTGAAGGGGACTCAGGGCGCGACGCTACGGTGCCAACTGGTCGACGGCACCGACAAGTACGGTGTTGCGGTGACCGTTACCAGCGTCGACGCCGGCGACGTCAACTTCGACTACAAGGTCGACGACCACCCCGAACCGCCGAGTTAGCGGGGTCGCGAGCGCGGCGAAGCCGGGCACCGCGCGTCACCGCCATCTGCCCGGTACTACCTAGCGGGCGGCCTTCTTGCGTTCGATGTCGGCCAGGGCGGCGGCGAGTTCCGCCCGCTGGGCGGCCGAGCTCTCCCACGCGAGCTGGCGGTTCTTGACCACCTTGGCCGGCGCGCCGACCGCGATCGAGTAATCGGGGATCACACCGCGGACCACCGCGTGCGACCCCAGCACGCAGCCCCGGCCGACGGCCGTGCCGCGCAGCACCGTCACCTTCACGCCGACCCAGGTGTCGGGGCCGATCCGCACCGGCGACTTGACGATGCCCTGGTCCTTGATGGGCAGGTTGATGTTGTCCATGCGGTGGTCGAAGTCGCAGACGTAGCACCAGTCGGCCATCAACACCGAATCGCCGAGCTCGACGTCGAGGTAGGCGTTGATGACGTTGTCGCGGCCCAGCACCACCTTGTCGCCGAACCGCAACGAGCCTTCGTGCGCACGGATGGTGTTCTTGTCGCCAATGTGCACCCACCGGCCGATCTCGAGCTGCGCCAGTTCGGGCGTCGCGTGGATCTCCACGTCCTTGCCCAGGAACACCATGCCGCGGGTGATGATGTGCGGGTTGGCGAGCTTGAACTTCAGCAGCCGCCAGTAGCGGACCAGGTACCAGGGCGTGTAGGCCCGGTTGCGCAGCACCCATTTCAGCGAGGCCAGCGTGAGGAATTTGGCCTGCCGTGGGTCCCGCAGGTTCGATCCACGCCAGCGGCGATGGACCGGGGCACCCCACATGCTCGTCATGGCCGGACAGCCTAGCGATCCGCCGCACGCAGATCTCCACGGGTTACCCTCACCTGTACTCGATCGCTGCCCATGCCGACGTCCACGGAAAGGATTTGGGGAACCCAAGTGCGTGCCCGACATGTCCCGCGTGGGCTTCGGCGTTGGTCATCCGCGCTGCTGGCGGCCGGGATCACGGTTGGACTCGGCGGATGCGCCAACACCGACTCGTGGGTGGAGGCCTCGCCCTCGGCCGGCTGGCCCGCGCAATACGGCGACGCCGCCAACAGCGGCTACACCGGCACCGCCGGCGCCACCAAGCTGTCGCTGCGGTGGACGCGCTCGGTCAAGGGCAGCCTGGCGGCCGGTCCGGCGCTGAGTGCGCGCGGTTATCTGGCCCTCAACGCGCAGACCCCGACCGGATGTTCGCTGATGGAATGGGAGAACGACGACAACGGCCGGCAGCGCTGGTGTGTGCGACTGTTCCAGGGTGGCGGCTTCGCGGGCCCGCTGTTCGACGGGTTCGACAACCTCTACGTCGGCCAGCCCGGCGCGTTCCTCTCGTTCCCGGTGACGCAGTGGACTCGCTGGCGGCAGCCTGTGATCGGAATGCCAAGCACGCCAAGGTTTCTCGGGCACGGGCAGGTGCTCGTGGTGACCCATCTGGGCCAGGTGCTGGTCTTCGAGGCCCACCGCGGCGCGGTGGTCGGCAGCCCGATGGATCTGGTGGACGGTGTCGATCCCACCGACGCGACCCGCGGGCTGGGCGATTGCGCGCCGGCTCGGCAGGGCTGCCCGGTCGCCGCCGCACCCGCGTTCTCGGCGGCCAGCCAGATGGCGGTGCTGGGTGTCTGGCAGCCGGACGCGCCCGCGGCGGGGCTGGTCGGGCTGAAATATCACCCCGGGCAGACGCCGCTGGTGTCCCGGGAGTGGACCAGCGACGCGGTCGCCGCGGGTGTCATCGCCAGCCCGGTGCTGTCCGCGGACGGGTCGACCGTCTACGTCAACGGCCGTGACCAACGACTGTGGGCACTGCATGCCGCCGACGGCAAAGTGAAGTGGTCGGCGCCGCTGGGGTTCCTGGCACAGACGCCGCCCGCGGTCACGCCCGCGGGCCTCGTCGTGTCCGGCGGTGGCCCCGACACCCGGTTGGTGGCCTTCAAGGATGCGGGCGATCACGCCGATCAGGCGTGGCGCCGCGATGACGTCGTCCCGTTGTCGTCGGCGAGTCTGGCCGGCACCGGGGTCGGCTACGCGGCAATCAACGCACCGGTCGCGAACGGCGCTCCCGGCCTGTCGCTACTGGTCTTCGATCCGGGTACCGGTCACACGCTGGGCAGCTACCCGCTTCCGGCGGCCACCGGCTACCCGCTGGGGGTTTCGGTGGGCGCCGACCGCCGCGTGGTGGCCGCGACGAGCGACGGCCAGGTGTACGGCTTCGCGCCGGCCTGACCCATAATCGTGGGGTGCCAACCGACGGCAACCGCGGCGACCAGGGAGGTGGGCCGGCCGGCCTCGCCGCGACCCTGATCCTGCTGGTCCTGCACGGGTGCTTGTTCGCCGCGACGTTCGGCTTGCTCGGCCTCCTCGTCATGACCACCGACCCGTGCGGCTCGGTGAGATGCGGCGACCCCGCCTGGGTCGGCCGGGCGATGACGTTGGCGACCTGGGGCGGCGGCGCCGTCCTGCTCCTCGACGCGGCGGTGTCGGTGTATCTCCTCGCGCATCGCAGGCGGGCCTTCTTCGTCCCGATCATCGGTTGTGTGGTCCACGCCGGGCTGGTGGCCGCGGCCGTGGCGATGGAGCTGCAGGCCGGTCCCGTCTAGGCCCTGATCGATGGTGGCGACCCGCTTCGCCCGGCTACGCCGCGCTTGCGATCGCCAACCCTGATCAATGGTGGCGACCCGCTTCGCCCGGCTACGCCGCGCTTGCGATCGCCAACCCTGATCAATGGTGGCGACCCGCTTCGCCCGGCTACGCCGCGCTTGCGATCGCCAACCCTGATCAATGGTGGCGACCCGCTTCGCCCGGCTACGCCGCGCTTGCGATCGCCAACCCTGATCAATGGTGGCGACCCGCTTCGCCCGGCTACGCCGCGCTTGCGATCGCCACTACACGGCCAGCGGCGGGATGGCGTTGCGGGGCACCTCGGCTTGCACCGGTCCGGCAAACGCCGGCAACATCTCGCCGGGCGCGAAGTAGAAGATCAGCTCGTCGTCGGTGATGGCGAAGTTCTGGTAGTGCGTCGGGTCGTGCCCGGCCGAGGGCAGAATGGCTGCGCCCAAAGGGGTTTGGCGTGCCAGGTCGCGCTGAACGATCGGGAAGATGCTGTCCAGCGGCGCGATGCCCGGCGCGAAGAGGTTATCGAAGGTGATGGCCTGCTTGGTCCCGAGGTTGTAGTTGAAGGCCTTGTACCAGATCGACGGGTGCGCTCCCCCGAGGTCCTGAAAGAACTTGAGCACCACGCTGCGGGTGTTGTGCGGCGGCTGACCGGAGGCGCGCTGCTCGGTCGTGGCCTCCAGTTGGTAGGGCTGATCGCGGGGCCCCGAACTCTGCGCGACGTTGACGAAGCCGTCCCGGTTTTGCGTGATGTAGTCGGTCAGCGCCTGCCCGTCGGGGTAGTCGGCGGGGAACGCCATGTTGAGCGTGTAGGTGGGGCCGGTGGCGCGGATGCGACACATCTGGCCGTCCTCGATGGTGCCGCCCAGGCCGGCACACGAGGGTGGCGCGGCGGCCGCCGGCCAGCCCAACAGGGCCGCCGATGCGAGCACCACGGCCGCTATCAGATAACGCATTCTTCGAATGTCCTTGCGGGATTAGGCGGCGCTGGCGCCTGAACTAGCGATCGCTCCAGCCTACCGGGCGCTATCGCGACGGCCGGCAAACGAACGCCGTCGCCCCTCCTGCGGCCCGCGACCCCAGGCGGGTGATGACCACCGTCAGGGGCCGGCCACCGCGTAGCCGCATCCGGCGGCGCAGCGCGTCGGGGTCCACCCGCACCCCGCGAACCAGGATCTCCAGCGCCCCACAATCGAGCGCCGACAACGCCCGGCGCAGCCGTCGCTCATCGAACGCCAGCCGCTCGAGCACCTCGAAGCCCCGGACCGCCGGCGGCAGCTCATCCCCCGACAGGTAGGCGATGTCGGGGTCGAGTTGCCACAACCCGTGCCGCGCGCCGTAGTGGCGCACCAGCCCGGCGCGGACCACCGCGCCGTCGGGGTCGACGAGCCATCGCCCGGCCGGGCGCACCGGGCAGTCGTCCGGGTCGCTGTCGGTGACCTGCTCGCCGCGATCCAGGATGCTGGCGCGCCGACGGATGCCGCGCTGCGCCAGTCCGGCGGACCACAGGCACGCTTCGCGCACCGAGCCGCGATAGGACGTCACCTCGATCTCGCCGGCGAAGCCGAGCCGGCCCACTTCGTCGAAATCTATTCCGGGAGAGCACTTTACGACGAGATCGCGGTCCTGATAGGTGTCGATCAGGGCGCCCAGGCCGGGCCGGTAGTCCTCGATGCGGAAGCCGCGCCGCGCGCCGAGTCGGCGCGCCGGGTCCACCAGGACCGCGACATCACGGGTCACCGGAGCCAGCGCGTCGGCGCGGCACAGCACGGCCGCCTCCCCCAGGTTGTGCCGGGCGATGGCCAGCCGCACCGAATCGAGGTCGCTGCCGACCGCGCGGACGCCCGCTCCGCGCAACGCGGCCAACTCGGTGCCGATCGAACAGGTGGCGTCGTGCACGACGACCCCCGCCTCGGCCAGCCGCGTGGCCCGATGCACGGCCACCGGGGCCGCGGTGGCCTGCTGCAGCGCCTCGTCGGTGAACAGCCAGTTCGACACCGGCACTTCGGCGCCCAGACCGCACAGTTTCTCGGCGGCGCGGCGGCGCAGCAGCGTCGTCTCCACCAACACCGGCGCCCGGTCGCCGAACCGGGCGCGCGCCGTGGCGATGTCGGCGACCCGGCTAGCGTCGGTCAGCTCGAGTTCGGCGACCGCGGCCAACGCCGCGGCGCCCGACTCCGACCGCAGATAACGGACGTCCTCGACGCCGAACGTGAGGCCCTCGGTCAGGAGGGTTTGACCCCGGTGATCATCACGTTGTAAAACCAGCCCTTCGGCGCCACGTGCCGCATGACGTTGGCGTCCAGCCAGCTCAACGTCTTCCAGCTGTTGAACGCGAACTTGGCCCAGCCCCAACCCAATCGGCCCGGCGGCACCGCGCATTCGAACGTGCGCAACGGCCAGCCCAGCATCGCGGCGGTGAATTCCACGGTCGCAGTTTGCACCTCGGTCGCGCCGGCATTGCCCGCCAACCGCTCCAGGTCGCCCGGCGTGAAGGTGTGCAGGTCGACGACGGCCTCCAGCGCCGCGGCGCGGGAGGATTCGTCGAGCTCGGCCTGCGGCCGCCGCCAGCCCTGCAGGCCGGGCAGCTTGGTGACGTTGGTCGCCAGGCGCCAGGTCAAGGTGGACAACGTGCGGGCGTAGGTGTCGCCGACGGTGGTCGGCTCGCCGGCGAACACGAACCGGCCGCCCGGCCGCAGCACCCGGACGACCTCCCGCAGCGCCAGCTCGACGTCGGGGATGTGGTGGAGCACGGCATGCCCGACGACCAGGTCGAAGGTGTTGTCCTCGTAGGGGATTCCCTCGGCATCGGCGACCCGTCCGTCGATGTCCAGCCCCAGCGACTGCCCGTTGCGGGTGGCGACCTTGACCATCCCGGGCGAGAGGTCGGTGACCGACCCGCGCCGGGCCACCCCGGACTGGATCAGGTTGAGCAGGAAAAACCCGGTGCCGCAGCCCAATTCGAGGGCGCGATCGTAGGGCAGCTCGCGCTGCACCGGGTCGGGGACGATCGCGTCGAAGCAGTCCCTGGCGTAGTCCACGCAGCGCTGGTCGTAGGAGATCGACCACTTCTCGTCGTAGGACTCGGCCTCCCAGTCGTGGTAAAGCACCTGGGCCAGCTTGCTGTCGTGGCGGGCGGCCTCCACCTGCTCGGCCGTGGCATGCGGGTTGGGAACGGCATCGGTCGAACTCGTCGTCATGCAGGGCAGCCTAACGGGCGCCGGATTCCGAGTCCTCGTCGCCGGTCTGACCAGCGGCGAACACGTCGATGTAGCGGCGCCGCTCTGCGGCGCCCCGATCGGCCGGGCCCAGGTCGAACACGTCGTTGATGCCGGCCTTGGCGGCGGCCAGCGCGCGCCGCGGGCCGTCGAGGAAGCGGCGCGCCCACCCCGCGGCGGCGTCGTACACGTCGTCGGGGGCCACCATCTCGTCGATCAGGCCCAGCGTCAGCGCCTCCTCGGCGTCGAAGAACCGGCCGCTGAACACCAGTTCCTTCGCCCGGCTCGCCCCGGCCGCGCGGGTCAGGCGGGCCATGCCGTCGCCGCCGGGGATCAGGCCCGCCAGGATCTCCGTCGCGCCGAACTTCACGTTGTCACCGCTGACGCGCCAATCGGCGGCCAGGGCCAGCGTCAGCCCGGCGCCCAGCGCGTATCCGGTGATCGCGGCCACCGTCGGCTTGGGGATGCCGGCCACCGCCTCAATGGCCTGTTGCCGTGCCCGGGCCGCCGTCTCGGCCTCCGGTGCCGTCAACGTCCGCAGCTCGGGCATGTCGTCGCCGGCCGAGAAGATCTCGTGGCCACCGAACAGGATGACCGCGGACACGTCGTCGCGCTCCCCGAGTTCGGCGGCCGCCGCCACGATCTCCCGGTAGACCTGGCGGGTCATCGCGTTGGTCGGCGGGCGCGACAGCAGCAGCATGGCCAGCCCGGCATCCTGCGAGCCGTCGCTGACCACCGTGCTGACGAACTCGCTCAATGCCGCCATCCCATCCCGCCGGCCTCGCGTGCGCGGTGGTAGCGGTCGGAGTCGAAGAACTCGAACACCCAGTTGTCGCCCTGGATCTCCAGGTGCGGCTGCACGGTCACGATCTGCCGCTCGACGGCCAGCACGTCCGCGACGGTCCGCCCGGCCAGCGAATCCAGCTGCGTCCACGTCGGCGGCAACAGGAAGCAGCGCCCGGCGGAGAAGTCGTCGATGGCGGCCTGCGGCGTCGTCCAGCCGACATGGTCGGATTCGGTGTTCTCGCCGTCGGCCCGCTGCCCCTCCGGCAAGGCCCCCACGAAGAAGTAGGTGTCGTAGCGGCGGGTGCGCTCGGCTTCCGGCGTGACCCAGTTGGCCCAGGGCCGCAGCAGGTCGGAGCGCAGTTCCAGGTTCTCGCGGCGCAGGAAGTCCGCGAACGACAGCGTGCTGTCGGCGAGCGCGCGGCGGGCGTCGGCGTACACCGAGGCGTCGCCGACGATACTGTTCGGTGCCGAAACGGCCTGGCCGGCCGGCCCGGCGAACAGCACCCCCGACTCCTCGAACGTCTCCCTTGCCGCGGCGCACACCAGCGCCTCGGCCAGGTCGGGCTCGATGCCGAACCGCTGCGCCCACCACTGCGGCGGCGGGCCGGCCCACGCGATATCGGCGTTGCGGTCGCGGTCGTCCACGCCGCCGCCGGGAAACACCATGGTTCCCGCGGCGAACTCCATCTTGGCGTGCCGCCGCATCAGGAAGACGGCGATCCCGCCCGGGTCGTCGCGAACCAACATCACGGTCGCCGCCGGGCGCGGGATCAGCGGTGGGGGTTCGGTCGATGACGTCACAGTTGCCTCCGGTGGGCTGCGCGGGTACGGACGCGGCGGGCGAAATAACGCCCGTCGACGACGTCGAGGGCGATCGCCTGCCCGAACGCGGTGGACAGGTTCTCGGCGGTCAGCACGTCGGTCAGCAATCCCGCGGCCACCACTTTTCCTTCGGACAGCAGCATGCAGTGGCTGAAGCCCGGCGGGATCTCCTCGACGTGGTGGGTGACCAGCACCAGCGCGGGGGCGTCCGGGTCGCCCGCGAGGTCGGCCAGCCGCGCCACCAGCTCCTCCCGGCCGCCCAGGTCGAGGCCGGCGGCGGGTTCGTCGAGCAGCAGCAGCTCCGGATCGGTCATCAGGGCGCGGGCGATCAACACCCGCTTGCGCTCGCCTTCCGACAGGGTTCCGTAGCGACGGTCCGCGAGGTGCTCGGCGCCGAGGCTCTCCAGCATGTCGATGGCACGGCGGTAATCGACGTCCTCGTAACGCTCCCGCCACCGGCCCAGCACCGCGTAGCCGGCCGAGACGACCAGGTCGCGCACCACCTCGTCGGTGGGCACGCGCTGCGCCAGGGCCGACGAACTCAAGCCGATCCGGGAGCGCAACTCCGAGACGTCGACCCGGCCCAGCCGCTCCCCGAGCACGAACGCCACGCCCGACGAGGGGTGCTCGGCCGCCGCGGCCATCCGCAGCAACGACGTCTTGCCGGCACCGTTGGGGCCGACGATGACCCAGCGTTCGTCGAGCTCGACCTGCCAGTCCACCGGCCCGACGAGGACATGTCCGTCCCGCAGCAGTGAGACGTCGCGGAAGTCGATCAGCAGATCGGGGTCGGCTGCCTCCGTACCGATTTCGGGCACTCGACCATCGTGCCGTACCGCGGCCGCTACGCGTCGGGCGGGATCTCCACGCGGCGCACCTCGCCGTCCACCGCGTCGGCGGCCTCGATTTCGCCGCGGGTCACGCCCAGCAGAAACAGCACCGTGTCCAGGTAGGGGTGGCTCAGCGAGGCGTCGGCCACCTCCCGTAGGGCCGGCTTGGCGTTGAACGCCACCCCGAGCCCGGCCGCGGCCAGCATGTCGATGTCGTTGGCTCCGTCGCCGACGGCGACGGTCTGCGCCATCGGCACCCCGGCCCGCTCCGCGAAGTCCCGCAGCGCCGTGGCCTTGCCGGCGCGGTCGACGATCGGGCCGAGGACCCGCCCGGTGAGTTTGCCGTCGACGATCTCCAGGTCGTTGGCGGCGACGTAGTCCAACATCAGCTCCTCGGCCAACGGCTCGATGATCCCGCGGAAGCCGCCGGAAACCACACCGCAGTGAAAACCCAAGCGGCGCAACGTCCGCAGCGTGGTCCGGGCCCCGGGCATGAGCTCGAGCTGAGCGGCGACCTCGTCGATCACGGAGGCGGGCAGACCCGCCAGGGTGGCCACCCGCTGTTCGAGCGACTGCGCGAAATCCAGCTCGCCCCGCATGGCGGCCTCGGTGATGGCGGCGACCTTGCCCTCGGCACCCGCCCGGGCGGCCAGCATCTCGATGACCTCGCCCTGCACCAGCGTCGAGTCCACGTCGAATACGATCAGCCGCTTGGCCCGCCGCTCCAGGGTGTAGTCCTCGACCGCCACGTCGACGCGTTCCTCGGCCGACACCTGGTTCAGGGTGGTCCGCAGCGCGGCGTCCGACCCCGGCGGCACCGAGACGCGCAGCTCCAGACCGGTCACCGGGTAGTCGGAGACACCGCGGATGAGGTCGATGTTGACGCCTAGGCCGGCCACCGCCCGGGCCACCGCGCCGAACGCGCCAGCGGTGATGGGCCGGCCCAGCACGAAGATGGTGTGGGTGGAGGGATCTCGAATGATCGGAACGTCGTCGCTGCGCTCGATGCTGACGTCCAGCCCCACCCGGCGGATGGCCGATTCGACGTCACGGCGCAACTCGTCGCCGTCGGCGACGTCCGCCGGGCAGCACACCAGCACACCGAGCGTCAGGCGGTGCCGAATCACCACCTGTTCGACGTTGAGCAGCTCGACGCCGTGTGGGGAGAGCGCCTCGAAAAGGGCCGACGTGACGCCCGGTTGGTCCACTCCGGTGACGGTGATCAGCACCGACACCTTCGGTGTGCTCACTCGCGATAGCCGCCGATCAGGCCATCAGCTGCGAACCTGGACGTCGTCCAGCCTGGTGACGTCCTTGTCCGACGGCCCGTGTGCCCGGCCCACGTGCGCCTCGGCACGCAGCCGCTCCACCATGTGCGGGTAGTGCAGCTCGAAAGCCGGGCGCTCCGAACGGATCCGGGGCAGCTCGGTGAAGTTGTGCCGCGGCGGCGGGCAACTGGTCGCCCACTCCAGCGAGTTGCCGTAGCCCCACGGGTCGTCGACGGTCACGACCTCGCCGTAGCGCCAGCTCTTGAAGACGTTCCAGACGAACGGGAACATCGACACACCCAGGATGAAGGCGCCGACCGTGGACACGATGTTGAGCCCCTGGAAGCCGTCGCTGGCCAGGTAGTCGGCGTAGCGGCGCGGCATACCCATGTCACCCAGCCAGTGCTGCACCAGGAACGTGGTGTGGAAGCCGATGAAGGTCAGCCAGAAGTGCAGCTTGCCCAGCCGCTCGTCGAGCAACCGGCCGGTCATCTTCGGGAACCAGAAGTAGACGCCCGCGTAGGTGGCGAACACGATGGTGCCGAAGAGGACGTAGTGGAAGTGCGCCACCACGAAGTAGGTGTCGGTGACGTGGAAGTCCAGCGGCGGGCTGGCCAGCATGACCCCGGTCAGACCACCGAGCAGGAAGGTCACCAGGAAGCCCACGGAGAACAGCATCGGGGTCTCGAAGGTGAGTTGCCCCTTCCACATGGTGCCGATCCAGTTGAAGAACTTGATCCCCGTCGGCACCGCGATCAGATACGTCATGAACGAGAAGAACGGCAGCAGAACGGCTCCGGTGGCGAACATGTGGTGCGCCCACACCGCGACCGACAGCGCGGCGATCGACAGCGTCGCGTACACCAGGGTGGTGTAACCGAAGACCGGCTTGCGGGCGAACACCGGGATGATCTCGGTGACGATCCCGAAGAACGGCAGCGCGATGATATACACCTCGGGGTGGCCGAAGAACCAGAACAGGTGCTGCCACAACAGGACCCCACCGTTGGCGGCGTCGTACACGTGGGCGCCCAGATGCCGGTCGGCGGCCAGCCCGAACAGCGCGGCGGTCAGGATCGGGAACGCGATCAGGATCAGGATCGACGTCACCATGATGTTCCAGGTGAAGATCGGCATCCGGAACATCGTCATGCCGGGCGCGCGCATGCACACCACCGTCGTGATCATGTTGACCGCACCGAGGATGGTGCCCAGACCCGCGACGATCAGGCCGGTGATCCACAGGTCTCCGCCGGCGCCGGGCGAGTGGACGGCGTCGGACAGCGGCGTGTAGGCCGTCCAGCCGAAGTCCGCGGCCCCACCCGGGACGATGAACCCGGCCGCGGCCGTCAGACCGCCGAAGAGGAAGAGCCAGAACGAGAAGGCGTTCAGCCGCGGGAAGGCCACGTCCGGCGCGCCGATCTGCAGCGGCAGCACCAGGTTGGCGAACCCGAACACGACCGGCGTCGCGTACAGCAACAGCATGATCGTGCCGTGCATGGTGAACAGCTGGTTGTACTGCTCGTTCGACAGGAACTGCAGCCCCGGCGCCGCGAGCTCGGTGCGCATCAACAGGGCCATCAGTCCGCCGATGAAGAAGAAGACGAAGCAGGTGACCGTGTACATGATGCCGATCATCTTGTGATCGGTGGTCGTGATCAGTTTGTAGACGAGGTTCCCTTTGGGACCGGTCCGGTCCGGGTACGGACGAACGGCCTCGAGTTCTCCCAAGGGGGGCGCTTCGGCTGTCAACAGCTTCTCCAAACATCCGGATAGGACAGGGGCCCAAAACAGAGCTGACACGAATACTAACCGTCGATCCTGCCGACGTCAGGGCTGGTCCTACAAACTGTCGTAATCGGCTCGGCACCGCGGCGTGTCGTTTCGGCGTGCCTGGCACGGGGCCGGCAGGTGTTAGCGTTCGACGCGTGCTTTCCGGCGTGACCCGACCCGCGTTCCTGCGCGCGGCCGCCGCGCTGGCGGCCGCGGTCGCCGTCACGTGCAGCGGCTGCGGATCCGGCAAGCCGGGCACCAAGACGAGCCCCTCGCTGGTGACGCCGACCACCCAGATCGCGGGCGCCGGCGTGCTCGGGAACGACCGCCGCCCGGACGAGTCGTGTGCGCGCGACGCCGCGGCGGCCGATCCGGGACCGAACACGCGGCAGGCGCACAACGCGGCCGGCGTCACCCCGGACGTGGTGCAGGTGCCCGCCGAGCCGCAGCGGATCGTGGTGCTGTCCGGCGATCAGCTGGACGCGCTGTGCGCGCTCGGCCTGCAATCGCGGGTGGTCGCGGCGGCCTTGCCGGACGGGTCGTCCGGCCAGCCGGCCTACCTGGGCAGCGCGGTGCACGGCGTGCCAGGCGTCGGGAGCCGCAGCAACCCCGACCTGGCCGCGATCGCGGCGGCCCACCCGGACCTCATCCTGGGATCGCAGGGCTTGACGCCCAAGCTGTATCCGCAGCTGGCCGCGATCGCACCGACGGTGTTCACCGCGGCGCCCGGCGCGGCCTGGGAGGACAACCTGCGGGGCGTGGGCGGCGCGGCGGCGCGCGGTGGCGCGATGGACGCGCTGCTCAGGGGCTTTTCCCAGCGGGCCGGCGACGTCGGCGCTCGGCATGACGCGTCCCACTTCCAGGCGTCCATCGTGCAGTTCACCACCGACACCATCCGGGTCTACGGCACCAACAACTTCCCGGCCAGCGTGCTCGGCGCCGTCGGCGTCGACCGGCCGGCGTCGCAGCGGTTCACCGACAAGCCGTACATCGAGATCCGCGCGACCGACGACGACCTGGCCAAGAGCCCGGACCTGTCCGCCGCCGACGCCGACGTCGTCTACGTGTCGTGTGCGTCACCGGCGGCCGCCCAGCGCGCCGCGACGGTGCTGGACAGCAACCCGTGGCGCAAGCTGTCCGCGAACCACGACAACCGCGTCTACATCGTCAACGACGAGGTGTGGCAGACCGGCGAGGGCCTGATCGCGGCCCGCGGGATCGTCGACGACCTGCGCCTGGTGAACGCCCCGATCAATTAGCAACTCGGCGGGCGGTCACCCGCCGTCCTAAGGTGATGACGAGTGGCCACCGCTGGCCCGGGAACATTACCTTAGCTAAACTTTTGACGACGCGACCACATCGAAGAGGGATATACATGAGCACTGTTTCGGCCTATGCCGCCACGTCGGCAACCGAACCGTTGACCAAGACCACCATCGAGCGCCGTGAGCCCGGCCCGCACGACGTGGCGATCGACATCAAGTTCGCCGGGATCTGCCACTCCGACATCCACACCGTCAAGGCCGAGTGGGGCACGCCGAATTACCCGGTGGTGCCCGGCCATGAGATCGCAGGCGTGGTGAGCGAGGTCGGTTCCGCGGTCACCAAGTACAAGGTCGGCGACCACGTCGGCGTGGGCTGCATGGTGAACTCCTGCGGTCAGTGCAGCAGTTGCAAGGCCGGGCTCGAGCAGTACTGCAAGCCCGGTGCGACCTTCACCTACAACTCCATCGACAAAGACGGCACGTCGACCCAGGGCGGCTACAGCCAGGCGGTCGTCGTCGACGAGAACTTCGTCGTGCGCATCCCCGACTCGCTGCCGCTGGACAAGGCGGCGCCGCTGCTGTGCGCGGGCATCACGCTGTTCTCGCCGCTGCGGCACTGGAACGCCGGCGAGGGCACCCGGCTGGCGATCATCGGGCTGGGCGGCCTGGGGCACATGGGCGTCAAGCTGGGCGCGGCGATGGGCGCCGAGGTGACGGTGCTGTCGCAGTCGCTGAAGAAGATGGAGGACGGGCTGCGCCTGGGCGCGAGCCACTACTACGCCACTTCCGACCCCGACACCTTCAAGAAGCTGCGTGGCAGCTTCGACCTGATCCTGAACACGGTCTCGGCGAACCTGAAACTGAACGACTACCTCAACCTGCTCGACGTCGACGGCACCCTGGTCGAATTGGGCATCCCGGAGCACCCCATGGAGGTCGGGGCGTTCCCGCTGGCGCTGGCGCGGCGCAGCCTCTCCGGGTCCAACATCGGCGGGATCGCCGAAACCCAGGAAATGCTGGACTTCTGCGCCGAGCACGACGTGACGCCCGAAATCGAGCTGATCGAGCCGGATTACATCAACGAGGCCTACGAGCGGGTCCTGGCGAGCGACGTCCGCTACCGCTTCGTCATCGACATCTCGAAGCTATGAGGCGACCTCTGACGGTTCTTCGGGTGCGCAGTGACGGGCAACCCGCTCGGCCGCCTCGGCGTGCTCGTCGTCGGGTACCACCTCGCTGACGTCGATGCCGGCCAACGGCCAGCCGGCCGCGGCCAGCGTGGTGGCCACCCGGATGATGTTTTCCTTGCCGGCATCGAATTGCGTCATGTCGGAGATGAATTCGGCGATCTCGTCGCGATCGATCGGGTGATCGATCGTCTCCGGAGACCCTTCCTTCGCGGTGATGTGGCGCACCACCTCGCGGATCTGGTCTTCGGTCAGCGGTGTGCTGCGCAGCAAGGCCATCAACGGCACGCGGTCCGGACCGGGAACGCCGTTCGGGTAGCCGACCTGCAGCCACTGAATCACTGAGCGGCAGAAATGGTGGCGGTGATCCTTCTCAGGGGAGGCGGGTTTCGTCACCAGAACAGTGTCGGGCAGCCGCATCACGCGCGCTAGCGAGGCGTCGCTGGAACCCCACAATTCACATGCCGTTCATTGCCTGAACATGTGCGGCGCTTGCGCTTAATGGCCCGATTTGTCGTCGGCGATCCCTACCATCGAGGCGTGCTGAAGGCGCTGGTGGTCATCCCGCTGGCCTGCGGGCTGTTGGTCGGCATCGTCGAGCACAGCGCGGGGATGGCGTCCGTGGCGTTCTACCTGATGGTGCTGCTCGAGGTGCTCGTCGGCTGGGCGACCAACCGCCGATGGCCGCGCGCGGGCCACGCCACGTTGGCCACCGTTGACGCCATGGACGGGGTCGCATTCGAGCGCTATGTCGCCGCGCGGCTGCGCCGCGCCGGTTGGCGGGTGACGTTCACCCCGCCGGTCGGGGACTACGGCGTGGACCTGATCGCCGAGAAGGACGGCCACTTGGTCGCGGTCCAGTGCAAGCGTTACGGCCAATCGGTGGGCGTGGCGGCCGTGCAGCAGGTGGTATCCGGCGCTCGCCACCACGGGTGCACCAGGAGCATCGTGGTGACCAATCGCGAATTCACAAGGGCAGCAAAGCAATTGGCGCACACCCACGGCTGTCAGTTGATCGGCCGGAAAGTCCTGCAAGGTTGGGTGCCACCACCCGCGGGCAGCACCAAAGATCCTGCGGGAAGAAAACCGGCGCAGCCGGTGTATGAATAGAAGATCGGGCCGGCCCCAGTCCCTCCCCCCCGACAGTGCGGCCGGCCCGATTCTCAATCCAGGTAGGGCTTCAGAAGTCCCAGTCCTCGTCCTCGGTGACGACGGCCTTGCCGATCACGTACGACGAGCCCGAGCCGGAGAAGAAGTCGTGGTTCTCGTCCGCGTTGGGTGACAGGGCCGACAGGATCGCCGGGTTGACGTCGGTCTCGTCGCGCGGGAACAACGCCTCGTAACCGAGGTTCATCAGCGCCTTGTTGGCGTTGTAGCGCAGGAACTTCTTGACGTCCTCGGTCAGCCCGACCTCGTCGTAGAGGTCCTGGGTGTACTCAACCTCGTTGTCGTAGAGCTCGAACAGCAGCTCATAGGTGTAGTCCTTGAGCTCGGCGCGCTTGGCCTCGTCGACCAGCGCCAGCCCACGCTGGTACTTGTAGCCGATGTAGTACCCATGCACGGCCTCGTCGCGGATGATCAGCCGGATCATGTCGGCGGTGTTGGTCAGCTTGGCCCGGCTCGACCAGTACATCGGCAGGTAGAAACCGGAGTAGAACAGGAAGCTTTCCAGCAGCGTGGAGGCCACCTTGCGCTTGAGCGGCTCGTCACCTTTGTAGTACTGCATGACGATCTCGGCCTTGCGCTGCAGGTTGGGGTTCTCCTCCGACCAGCGGAAGGCGTCGTCGATCTCGGCGGTGGAGCACAGGGTGGAGAAGATGTTGCTGTAGCTGCGCGCGTGCACCGACTCCATGAAGGCGATGTTGGTGTAGACGGCCTCCTCGTGCGGGGTCAGCGCATCGGGGATCAGGCTGACCGCCCCCACCGTGCCCTGGATGGTGTCCAGCAGCGTCAGCCCGGTGAACACCCGCATGGTCATCTGCTTCTCGTGAGCGGTCAACGTGCCCCACGACGGCAGGTCGTTGGACACCGGCACCTTCTCGGGCAGCCAGAAGTTTCCGGTCAGCCGGTCCCAGACCTCGGCGTCCTTGTCGTCCTGCAGCCGGTTCCAGTTGATCGCCGAAACGCGGTCAATCAGCTTCATGTTCTCGGTCACCAGAACCCCACCTCACCAGCCGTCTTTGGCTGACAGTTGCCTGCAGATCTTCAGGCTCCAAACACTACCCCTGGGGTACGACAACGGAGCGGAACACAAGACGTTGTGTTTGCGTGTCGCGACATACCCCGCGTTCACTTGCACTCCTTCGAGTATTACGCGCTCGCCGCGGCACGGTAGCGAAGTCTGGTCAGGCCCTATCCAACAACCACCACAGGATGTACCATTTGGTACATGATTACCGAAGACAGCGTTGAGATCGACGCGCCGCCGCAGCTGGTGTGGGATGTCTTCAGCGACGTGGAGCACTGGCCCGAATGGACCGCCTCGGTGACGTCGCTGGTCGGACGGGACGGCCCTGCGCTCGGGATCGGCAAGCGGTTCACCATCAAGCAGCCCGGCATGTCGAAGCTGGTCTGGAAGGTCACCGAGATCGACCCGGGTTCCTCGTGGACGTGGGTACAACGCTCCCCCGGCGTGAACGTCATCGCTCGCCACTATGTGACCGCCCGACCCGACGGCGGCACGCTCGTGCGCCAGCAACTGGATCAGCGCGGGATGCTCGGCGCACTGGTCGGGCGGCTGATGCTCAACAAGACCAAGCGATTCCTCAAAATCGAGGCCCAGGGACTCAAGGCCCGGTCTGAGCAGCTCAGCCGCGCCAATGACCCGAGCTGATTCCGAACGGCGCCGGCAGCTCCTCGACGCACTCGTCGACGAGTTCGCGGCGGGCGGCGTCGGCGACCGCTCCTTGCGTGAGGTGGCCGCGGCGGTCGGCTCCAGCCATCGAATGCTGTTGCACCACTTCGGATCTCGAGAGGGCCTGCTGCTTGCGGTGGTCGAAGAGGTCGAGCGCCGGCAGATGGACGTGCTGGCCGGCCTCCCCACGACGCCGGCGGAAGGTTTCGCCGCCATGTGGGCAGACGTCCGTCGACCCGAGCTCCGGCAGTGGGAACGCCTGTTCTTCGAGTGCTACGCCCGCGCGGCGCAGAGCGAAAAACCTTTCGCCGGTATGGTTCCCGGCGCCGTCGACAAGTGGCTCGCGGAGATCGAGGCCGTCACCGACGGTCCGGTCGACCCGGCCATGGCGAGGCTCGGGCTGGCCGTGATCCGCGGCCTGCTGCTGGACCTGGTGGCCACCGACGACGACGCGGGCGTCGACGCGGCCGCGCGGGCCTTCGTGAGCCTGCTAGGCGGTCGCGACCTCACGGCCGGCACGTGATCCCGCCCCGAAGAACTGATACTCCTCCGGCTTGATCGAGCGGGTGTCGCGCCAGTACTCCCAGGTGTAGCCACCCCACAGCACCGTGTTCTTGCCGTGCTCGTCGAGGTACCAGCTGCTGCATCCGCCGCTGTTCCACACCGAATGCCCCAGCCTGCGCTGCAACTCGTCGTTGAAGGCGTCCTGCGCGGCGCGCGTCGGCGCCAGCGCCGCCACGCCCCGCTTGTCGCAGGCCTTGATGGCGCTGGCGACGTAGCGAATCTGGGACTCGATCATGAAGACCACCGAGTTGTGGCCCAGGCCGGTGTTCGGCCCCAGCAGGAAGAACAGGTTGGGCATGTCGGCGACCGTGATGCCGCGGTGCGCGGCGATGCCCTCCCGGTTCCAGCGGTCCACCAGGTCCTCGCCGTTGTGCCCCTTGATCTGGACGTAGGTGTAGGAGTCGGTGACGTGGAATCCGGTGCCGTAGACGATCACGTCGACTTCGCGCTCTTTGCCGTCGGCGGTGACGATGCCGGTGGGCGTGATCCGCGCGATGTGGTCGGTGATCAGTTCGGTCTTCGGATCCGCGACCGCGGGATAGTAGGTCGAGGAGTTCAGGATTCGCTTACACCCGATCCGGTAGTGCGGGGTCAGCTTGCGACGCAGCTCGCGATCCTTGACCGATCGGCGAATGTTGTATTTGACGTAGGCCTCGATGAACTTCAAGGCGTTGGGGCGCTTGGTCATACCGACGGCCAGGGCCTCTTGACCCCAATAGATCACCGCACGCACCAGCGCCCGCAGGCCGGGGACGTTGGCCATCGCCCGCCGCAACGCCACGGGGATCTCGGGGTTGGAGCGCGGTACCACCCAGGGCGGAGTGCGTTGGTAGAGCTGCAGTTCGGCCACCTGCCCGACGATCTCCGGCACGATCTGGATGGCGCTGGCGCCGGTCCCGATCATCGCCACCCGCTTACCGGTCAGGTCGACGGTGTGATCCCATTCCGCGGAATGGAAAGCGGGACCGCGGAATTCGTCACGGCCCTCGATGTCGGGCATGGCCGGGATGTGCAGCGCGCCCGCGCCCGAGATCAGGAACTGCCCGACGAACTCGCGGCCGTCTTTGGTGAAGACGTGCCAGCGCTGCTCGTCGTCGTCCCAGTGGGCCCGATCGACGTGCGAATTGAACTGGATGTAGCGGCGCAACCCGTATTTCTCGGTGACTCCCTTCAGGTAGTCCCAGATCTCGGGCTGATAGGAGAACGGGTTGCGCCAGTCGGGCTTGGGCTCGAACGAGAACGAGTACAGGTGCGACGGGATGTCGCAGGCGCAGCCGGGATAGCTGTTGTCGCGCCACGTGCCGCCGACGTCGTCGAACTTCTCCAGGATGACGAAGTCCACGCCCTGTTGTTGCAGCTTGATCGCCATCCCCAGGCCGGAGAACCCGGTCCCGATGATGATGGCGCGCGTGTGGAGGGGCCGGTGCGCGGATACCGGTTCGGCTTGTGTCACAACGTCGGTCACGGTGTATCGATCTTCCTGTCGGTTTCCGCAAATACCCAGTACCCAGGGTATCGGATGGCACGAGTGTCGACGATCGCCGCAGCGATGTCAACGTGCCAAAAGTCCTCAGCTTGCCGCGGGGTTGCTGGGCACCACGCTATGAATCGGCTGGTCGGGGTCCATACGGATGCCGAGCGCCTCGGCGGTCCCGACGATCATCCCGACCATGATCGTCGTCAGGTGGGCGACGAACTGCTCGCGCGGCATGCGGCGCGGGCTGTCGGCGTCGGGCCCCAGCCACCATTCGGTGGCCGACGCCGCCGACCCGAAGGCCGCGTTCCCGGCCAGTTCGAATGCCGCATGGTCCAGTTCCATCTCGCGCAGCTCGTTGTCGAACATGTCGGCCACGGCCAGGGTGATCCCCCGGCCCTCGTTGAGGATCTGCGGGCTCGCCGCGGAGCGACCCTGGATGAAGACCCGCAGCACGTTGGGATGCTGGTCGACCAGGTTGACGTACTCCTCGACGGCGCGGCGGATGACCTCGCGGGAGGAGTCGGTCTTCAGGTCGATCGACGGGAAGATGGCCGCCCACAGCATGTCGCGCAGCCGTTCGCCGATGGCCTGGAACAGGTCGGCCTTGTCGTGGAAATGCCGGTAGATCTTCGGCTTGGCGGTGCCGGCCTCCTCGGCGATCTCCCGCACGCTCAACTCGGGGCCCAGACGGTCGATGGCGCGGAAGGCCGCGTCCACGATTTCGCCGCGCACCTTCTTGCGATGTTCACGCCACCGCTCGCTGCGCGCATCGACCTTGGCCCCTGGCGGCTTCACGCTGGGGTGGGGTGGTCGCGGAATTCTCACCACGTCATGCACCATACCCCTCCGGCGACCGTTTGAGCCGCTGACCTGGGCAGACTGCGCGCCAGGGGCCCCGGGCCGGCGTTCAGAGCATGCAGGACACGCAGCCCTCGACCTCGGTGCCCTCCAAAGCCATTTGCCGCAGCCGGATGTAGTAGAGCGTCTTGATGCCCTTGCGCCAGGCGTAGATCTGCGCCTTGTTCACGTCGCGGGTGGTGGCCGTGTCCTTGAAGAACAGCGTCAGGCTCAGTCCCTGGTCCACGTGCTGGGTGGCCGCGGCGTAGGTGTCGATGACCTTCTCGTAGCCGATCTCGTAGGCGTCCTGGAAGTACTCCAGGTTGTCGTTGGTCATGTAGGGCGCCGGGTAGTAGACGCGGCCGATCTTGCCTTCCTTGCGGATCTCGACCTTGCTGGCGATCGGGTGGATCGAGCTCGTCGAGTGGTTGATGTAGGAGATCGACCCGGTCGGCGGGACGGCCTGCAGGTTCTGGTTGTAGATGCCGTGCGCCTGCACCGACTCCTTCAACCGCTTCCAGTCGTCTTGCGTCGGAATCCGGATGCCGGCATCGGCGAAGAGCTGACGCACCTTGTCGGTCTGCGGCTCCCACGCCTGGTCGGTGTACTTGTCGAAGAACTCCCCCGAGGCGTACTTCGACCGCTCGAAACCGCCGAAGGCCCTGCCCCGTTCGATCGCGATGCGGTTGGACGCCCGCAGCGCGTGGTAGAGCACCGTGTAGAAGTAGATGTTGGTGAAGTCGATGCCCTCTTCGGAACCGTAGAAGATGCGCTCGCGCGCGAGGTAGCCGTGCAGGTTCATCTGCCCCAGGCCGATCGCGTGGGATTCGTTGTTGCCCTGCTCGATTGAAGGCACCGACGTGATGTGCGTCTGGTCGCTCACCGCGGTCAGCGCGCGGATGGCCACCTCGATGGTCTGCGCGAAGTCCGGCGAGTCCATCGCCTTGGCGATGTTCAACGAACCGAGGTTGCACGAAATGTCCTTGCCCACTTTGGCGTACGAGAGGTCGTCATTGAACAGCGACGGCGTCGACACCTGCAGGATCTCCGAGCACAGGTTCGAGTGCGTGATCTTGCCCTCGACCGGGTTGGCCCGGTTCACCGTGTCCTCGAACATGATGTAGGGATAGCCCGACTCGAACTGCAGCTCGGCCAGCGTCTGGAAGAACTCGCGCGCCTTGATCTTCGTCTTGCGGATGCGCGCGTCGTCGACCATCTCGTAGTACTTCTCGGTCACCGAGATGTCGGCGAACGGCAGGCCGTAGACGCGCTCGACGTCGTACGGCGAGAACAGGTACATGTCCTCGTTCTTCTTGGCCAGTTCGAAGGTGATGTCGGGGATCACCACGCCCAGGCTCAGCGTCTTGATCCGGATCTTCTCGTCGGCGTTCTCGCGCTTGGTGTCCAGGAAGCGGTAGATGTCGGGGTGGTGGGCGTGCAGGTACACCGCGCCGGCGCCCTGGCGCGCACCCAACTGGTTGGCGTAGGAGAACGAATCCTCGAGCAGCTTCATGATCGGGATGACGCCCGAGGACTGGTTCTCGATGTTCTTGATCGGCGCGCCGTGCTCGCGAATGTTGCTCAGCAGCAAGGCGACTCCCCCGCCGCGCTTGGACAGCTGCAGTGCGGAGTTGATCGATCGTCCGATCGACTCCATGTTGTCCTCGATGCGCAACAGGAAGCAGCTCACCGGCTCGCCGCGCTGCTTCTTGCCGGAGTTCAGAAACGTCGGGGTGGCCGGCTGGAAGCGGCCGTCGATGATCTCGTCGACCAGCTTCTCGGCCAGCCCGGTGTCGCCGGCCGCCAGGGTCAGCGCGACCATGACCACGCGGTCCTCGAAGCGCTCCAGGTAGCGCTTACCGTCGAACGTCTTCAGCGTGTAGGAGGTGTAGTACTTGAACGCGCCGAGGAACGTCGGGAACCGGAACTTCTTCGCATAGGCACGGTCCAGCAGCGACTTGACGAAGTTGCGCGCGTACTGGTCGAGAACCTCACGCTCGTAATAGTTCTCGCGGATCAGGTAGTCGATCTTCTCGTCCTGGTTGTGGAAGAAGACCGTGTTCTGGTTGACGTGCTGCAGGAAGTACTGGCGCGCCGCCAGCACGTCCTTGTCGAACTGGATCTTGCCGTCCGCGTCGTACAGATTGAGCATCGCGTTCAGCGCGTGGTAGTCCGTCTCACCGGGCAACGCGTGCGCGCCGGACGTTACAGGCTCTGCAGTGACGGTTGGTGGCACGTCTGTTCCTTCCAGAATTCTTCCAAGCCCGCACGGACGGCCTCCACGTCGTCCGGGGTGCCCATCAGTTCGAAGCGGTAAAGGTAAGGGACGCCGCATTTGCGGGAGATCACGTTGCCCGCGTAGGCGAATTCGGCGCCGAAGTTGTTGTTGCCCGCCGCGATCACGCCGCGGATCAACGACCGGTTGTGCTCGTTGTTCAGGAATGCGATGACCTGCTTGGGCACATAGCCACCGGCGTTGAGGTCAGGGGTGGCCCGGCCGCCGCCGTACGTGGGCACGATCAGCACGTAGGGCTCATCGACCTCGATGCGGCCGTGCAGCGGTATCCGCGTGGCGGGAACACCCAGCTTCTGCACGAAGCGGTGAGTGTTCTCCGACACGGAGGAGAAATAGACCAGTGGCGATCGCAAGCGCGGCGAAACCGGGCGAAGCGGGTCGCCACTCATCCAGCTTGGGCTGCGCTGCGTGATGTCCATAGCACCGCAACCTCCTTCTTACCTAACGTCTGCCGCTGACCACTCAGGCGCTGAGCGCCGCTTGCGCGAGGGCCTTGATGCGGTCCGGGCGAAACCCCGACCAGTGCTCGTTTTCGGCCACCACCACGGGTGCCTGCAGGTACCCCAGCGCCATCACGTAGTCGCGCGCCTCGTTATCCAGCGTGATGTCGACCTTCTCGTAGCCGATGCCCTGCTTGTCCAGGGCCTTGAACGTGGCGCTGCACTGCACGCATGCCGGCTTGGTGTACACGGTGATGCTCATAGAAGCCGCTCCTTTGCGGAAGGTGGGACTTGTTACGGACTGGCAACTACTCGGTACTACGTCTTCGCTGTGTTTCAGCGGCCCGCCAAGCCCCCACATTCCCGTCACGCGGCCGTCGGGGTCGAGTGACCCATCGAGCCGATTTCGGGTGGTGAACCAGGCCCCGGTCGGCCTGGTGAACCTGGGATCTGCCGGTGCTCGAAACACTACACCTAGTGGCCGACAAGATGACCAGATACAAGATGTTCTGAATAACATTTCTGAAATTCGCTGGTCGTAAGCCTTTCGGACGACACGCGCACGGCGTGTCGCAGGTCACATTCTTCGACGGAGCCGCCCATGCGAATCGTTGTATCACCGGCCACCGACATCTCCCGGCGACGCCCGCCAAAGCCGCCGCGTCGGGCCCGTCCGGGCCGCCGCCAGCAAAGCCGTCAGCAAAGCCGCCAGCCAATGGCTGGCGGCTTTGGCTATCCGGTTACCGCAACCTCGCTGGTCACCCGGTGACCGGCTTGTGAACTTCCGCCAATCAGCCGACTTCGGCGACCAGCTTCCCGACCGCATCGCGCACGTTCTCCGAGAGCTCGGCGTGCTCCGCGGGCGCCTTGCCCTCCAGCGTCTTGAACGGAACGGACAGCTTGATCGACTCGACCACCCGGGCCCCGGCGATCCCGAAGCCCTTTCGGGTGTCGTCGTGCGCCCACACCCCGCCGTACTGGCCGAAGGACCCTCCGATCACCGCCAGCGGCTTGCCCTTGAGCGCGCCGTCGCCGAACGGGCGGGACAGCCAGTCGATCGCGTTTTTGATGACGGCCGGGTAGCTGCCGTTGTACTCCGGGGTAACCACCAGCGCGGCGTCGGCGCCGGCGGCCGCCGCGCGCAGGGCGACCACCTGAGGCAGCTGCGGGACGTCGGCATTCATCGCGTCGTCGATCTCTTCGTTGTAGAACGGCAGCTCGGCGAGCCCCTCGAAAATCGTGACGGTCACGTCGTCGGGGGCGACCGCCGCCGCCAGCTCGGCGATCTGCCGGTTCACCGACGCCGCGCGTAGGCTTCCTACGAACGCCAAGATATTGGTTGTCACTTGTCGGAGTCCCTTCGGTCGTTGGTCTACATCTCCACAAGACCCAAAACCGGACTCTAGTCCGCTTTATTCCGGCGGCGCTAAAGTGCAGTCATGAGCGACCGGTTGGACGCGTTGACCGTGTTCGCCCCGCAGGCGGTCCACCAGGAGCGGGGCGACGCGGCGCGCAATCGGGCGCTCTTGCTCCAGGCTGCCCGAAACCTGATCGCCCAGCACGGCGCCGACGCCGTCACCATGGACGACATCGCCGCGGCCGCCGGGGTCGGCAAGGGCACGCTGTTCCGCCGGTTCGGCAGCCGCGCCGGCCTGATGATGGTGCTGCTCGACGAAGACGAACGAGCGAGTCAGCAGGCGTTTCTGTTCGGGCCGCCGCCCTTGGGGCCCGGCGCGCCGCCGACGGAACGGCTGGTGGCGTTCGGCCGCGAGCGGATCCGGTTCGCGCACACCCACTGCGAGCTGCTGTCGGCCGTCAACCGTGATCCGCAAAGCCGCCACAACGCGCCGGCGATGGTGCAACGCACCCACGTGCGGGTCCTGCTGAAGGCCGCCGAGTCCACCGGCAACCTCGATGTGCAGACCGACGCGTTGCTGGCGTTGCTGGACGTGGACTACATCGAACACCAACTCGCCGAGGGCGGCCACACCCTGCAGACGCTCGGCGACGCATGGGAAAGCCTGGCGCGCAAGCTCTGTGGACGCTGACCCGTCATGACCGCGTCGACGCCGAGCTGGGTTCTGCACGTCGACCTCGATCAGTTTCTGGCGTCGGTGGAGTTGCGCCGCCACCCCGAGCTGGCCGGGCTGCCGGTGATCGTCGGCGGTAACGGCGATCCGTCCGAGCCGCGCAAGGTCGTCACCTGCGCCTCCTATGAGGCCCGGGAATTCGGCGTCCACGCCGGTATGCCGTTGCGGGCGGCGGCCCGCCGCTGCCCCGAGGCGACGTTCCTGCCGTCGGATTCCGATGCCTACGACGCCGCCTCCCAACAGGTGATGGGGTTGCTACGCGACCTGGGACACCCGGTCGAGGTGTGGGGCTGGGACGAGGCGTACGTCGGGGTGGCCGGGGCCGACCCGAACGAAGTGGCCGAAGAGATCCGGGCGGTCATCTCGGCGGAAACCGGGCTGTCGTGCTCGGTCGGCATCAGCGACAACAAGCAGCGCGCCAAGGTGGCGACGGGCTTCGCCAAACCGGCGGGCGTCTTCGCGCTCACCGATGCGAACTGGATGACGATGATGGCGGACCGGCCGGTCGACGCGCTGTGGGGCGTGGGCCCCAAGACCGCGAAAAAGCTTGCCGCGCTGGGGATCACGACGGTGCGCGAGCTCGCGCACAGCGACGCCGAACTGCTGACGTCTGCGTTCGGTCCGCGCACCGGGCTGTGGCTGTTGCTGCTGGCCAAGGGCGGCGGTGACGCGCAAGTCAGCGCCGAGCCGTGGATCCCGCGCTCGCGCAGCCACGTCGTCACCTTCCCGCGCGACCTCACCGAACGCACCGAAATGGATTCGGCGGTCACGCAATTGGCCGAACAGGCGTTGACCGACGTGCTCGCGTCGGGCCGCATCGTGACGCGGGTGGCGGTCACGGTGCGGACCGCGACGTTCTACACCCGCACCAAGATCCGCAAGCTGGAGGCGCCGACCACCGATCGCGACACCATCGTCGCCGCGGCGCTGCGGGTGTTGGACTTATTCGAGCTCGACCGCCCGGTCCGGCTGCTGGGCGTGCGCCTCGAACTGGCCATGCCGGACTAGCGGCGCCGGCGCCGGCCGCAGCGCCCGGGTGAACACCACGTTCACCTGACGCATCGCCACGCTGTAGGGCCACCAGGCCAGCCGCTTGAAGGCATACAGCGCCCGGATGTCCGCCGAGGTGTAGATCAGGTAGCGGTTCTTGGCCACCCCGGCCAGGATCTTCTCGGCCGCCCTCTCCGGCGAGACGGCGTGGCCGCTGAAGCGGTTCACCCAGCGGGCCACCTTGGGGTCTTCGCGGTCCACGCCGGCGATCTCGACGGTCTGGACCAGCGGGGTGTTCACCGCGCCGGGCACCACGACCGACACCCCGATGCGGTGCCGCGCCAGGTCGAAGCGCAGCACCTCCGACAGCCCCCGCAGGCCGTACTTGCTGGCGCTGTAGGCCGCATGCCACGGGAGCGCGACCAACCCGGCGGCCGACGAGACGTTGACCAGGTGCCCGCCGTTGCGGGCCGCCACCATCGGCGGCACGAACGTTTCGATGACGTGGATCGGACCCATCAGGTTGATCGCGATCATCTTGGTCCACTGCTCGTGCGTGAGCCGGTCGACGGTGCCCCAGGCGGACACCCCCGCGATGTTGAGCACGACGTCCATGCTCGGGTGGTCCCGATGGATGTCGGCGGCGAACGCCGCCACCTCGTCATAGCTCGCGATGTCGAGGGCCCGATGCTCGGGCACCCGTGCGCCCAGCGCGCGGGCGTCGACCACCGTCCGCTCGAGCCCGTCCCGGTCACGGTCGGTGAGATAGAGCTCGGCGCCCTGGACCGCCAACCGCAGCGCGGTGGCGCGGCCGATGCCGCTGGCCGCCCCGGTGACCAGACACCGCTTTCCCGCGAAATATCCCTGCTGCCCCATTGCCGTGACGATACCGGCGGTAACGGCCTAGGGACGCCCGCTCCACAGCGCGTGCAGCCACAATCGCTCCAGCACGCGCACGCGGCGGTCGCGATCGCTGTCACGACCGGCCAGGATCGGGTCTCCGGTCAGCATCAGCGCGGTGGTACCGGCGAGGGTGCGGATCAACGTCGGCAGGTCGTCGCTGATCGGACTGGCGGTGCCGGCCTTCATCTCCGCCTCGACGATGGAGACGATCTGCCCCAGCACCACCTCGAACTGCTGGTCCATGAGATTACGGATCTCGACGTCGGTGTTGCGCGCCTCGTTGCACGCGGTCATCACCGGGTCGTTGTGCGCGTACACGGCGGCCGCGCTGCCGACCATGCGCTGGGCGAACTGCTCCGGCGACTCGCCGGGCTGGCGGGGGGCGAAGTCCTGCGTGAGCTCTTCGAGTTCCGCGGCGGCCTCGGCCATCAGCTGGGCCAGCACGGCGTACTTGGAGTCGAAATAGAAGTAGAAGCCGCTCCGGGCCACCCCGGCCCGGAGGCTGATCGTGCTGACCGACAGCTCCGCGAATGGCTTCTCCTGCAGCAGTTCCCGCACCGCCTGCAGGATCGCCTGGCGCTGCTTGTCGCCGCGTCGTTGCCCGCCCGGCTCGCCGGTGGCGGGGTGGCTGCTCATTCCCTGACCTTGCACCACGCCGGTCAAAAAGCAAACTTGACAGCCGTCAAGTTTTTTCCGAAGGTTATAAGACAGTGACGGCTGTCACCTCGGAGGGCACGCAAAGGAGCGTTCATGACCGCCACGATCAGCACCCCGCAGTACCTGCTGGACCAGGCTCGGCGCCGGTTCACCCCGACGCTCAACACCATCCCGGGGATGGGTGCGGTCGAAAAACGCCTGCTCGCCCACGACTGGGAAACCAAGGTCCTGGCCGAACCGCCCGTCGGTAGCGGCCTCAAGCCCGTGTTGGGCGACGCCGGCCTGCCGATCCTTGGGCACATCATCGAGATGTTCCGTGGCGGGCCGGATTACGCGCTGCACCTGTATCGCACCCGGGGCCCCCTGCACTTCCTCGACTCACCGATCATGCCGGCGGTCACCGCGCTCGGGCCCGACGCCACCCAGGCCGTGTTCTCGAACAAGAACAAGGACTTCTCGCAGAAGGGCTGGCACCCGGTGATCGGGCCGTTCTTCAACCGCGGCCTGATGATGTTGGACTTTGACGAGCACATGTACCACCGGCGCATCATGCAGGAAGCCTTCACCCGCAGCCGGCTGACCGGCTACGTCGAGCACATCGACCGCGTGGCGAGCGACATCGTCGCCAACTGGCCGACCAACGACGCACGTTTTCTGTTCCACCCGGCGATGAAGGAACTCACCCTGGACGTCGCCTCCCTGGTGTTCATGGGGCACGAGCCGGGCACCGACCACGACCTGGTCACGAAGGTCAATCAGGCGTTCACGATCACGACGCGGGCGGGCGGCGCGATCATCCGGCAGCCGGTTCCGCCGTTCAAGTGGTGGCGCGGGCTCAAGGCCCGCACGCTGCTCGAGGAGTACTTCGCCGAGCGGGTCAAGGAGCGGCGCCAGGCCACCGGCAACGACATGCTCACGGTTCTGTGCCACACCGAGGACGAGGACGGCAACAGCTTCACCGACTCCGACATCGTCAACCACATGATCTTCTTGATGATGGCCGCCCACGACACGTCGACGTCGACGACGACGACGATGGTCTACAACATGGCCGCCAAACCGGAGTGGCAGGAGCGGGCGCGCGAGGAGTCCGCCCGGCTCGGGGACGGGCCGCTGGACATCGAGGCGCTGGAGAAGCTGGAAACGCTCGAACTGATCATGAACGAGTCGCTGCGCATGGTGACGCCGCTGCCGTTCAACATGCGGCAGGCCGTCCGCGACACCGAGCTGCTCGGCCACTACATCCCGGCCGGCACCAACATCACGATCTGGCCCGGCATGAACCACCGCCTGCCCGAATTGTGGACGGACCCAGACAAATTCGACCCCGAACGCTTCGCCGAGCCACGCTCCGAGCACAAGAAGCATCGGTACGCCTTTGCGCCGTTCGGCGGCGGCGCGCACAAGTGCATCGGCATGGTGTTCGGTCAGCTCGAAGTCAAGACCGTCGTGCATCGGCTGCTGCGCCGCTACCGGCTGGAGCTGGCCCGGCCCGGCTATCAGCCGCACTGGGACTACGGCGGCATGCCGATACCGATGGACGGCATGCCGATCGTGCTGCGCCCGCTCTAGCCGACACGCGTCAGGCGATCAGCCGGTTGGCGCACGCGATCACCGCGCGCAGCGCCGACTGGGTTGGATCCTCCGCCCAGCCCATCGCCCATTCGACGCGGGCGCCGTTGCCGCCGCGGACGAACGTGGCGGTGTGCTCTGCGGAACGGAGCTGATGGAACCGGAGAATCTCCACCGGAACGCCGCGCTCGTGCAGCATCGCGCTCAGCGCCGCGATTGGACCGCCGGCCGCGGCGGTCGACACGCTGATGCGCTCCCCCACGGCGATCATGGCCTCGAAGGTGCGGACCTGCGGGCCCAGCCGTCCGTGGCCGTCGGTGCACGCCCAGTTGCGCAGGCGGACGGGGCCGGCCGTCTGGCCGTACGTCGCGACGAACCGCTCCCAGGACATCGCGGCCGCCGGCTCACGCAGACCGCGAGGTAGCGGGGCGTCGAATCGCCGGGCGAACCACTCGGTCGCGAGGCACGGGCTGGCCGGGTCGGTGTCGAAATCGAGATCGGGGAAAGCTTCGAGGGGGGTCATGGTGCCGGTCTTCTTCGGTCGAAGGAGTGACCGACGGCAGCAGCTTCCGACCCACAGCGGGGGGTCGGTCTGGGTCAGACCCCGCTGCGGGTGCTAGCTACTACGGCCTTCGTGAAGGCACGTTCGAGAAGACGCACGAGCGACGACATTAGCCGCTTACCCGCCTGACGTGCAAGTTTCGGCCGAGCGGCATATCGCGCCCACCCGTTTCGAAATTAATCGAAAATTTTGGTTTACTCGTGGCGAACAGCGGGTATGAAGCGGAAGCACCGCTCTTCAACGGCTGTGCAATTAACCCCCTCGAAGGATTGATGAAAGAAGGCTCATCATGAAGGCGAACCGCACCATGAAAACCCTGAAAGCTGCCGCAGCGGCCGCAGGCCTTATCACGGTGTTAGTAGTACCGACAGGATGTGCTTCATCGGCCGCCGGAAGCGGCGGGCTCGTTGGCGGCGGGGCAGCCGGCGGCGGCTGCATAGTCAGCGCGCTTGGCATCTGCGTCTAGCTGAAGCGACGAGCAACCCCCGGGACCGCTGCGTGGGGGACGGGTTTCCCGGGGGTTGCTCGGCGTTCAGCCCGTCGGGCCGGACGACGGCTCGAACCGCAGGTACGCCTGGATCGTCGTACCGCTGGCCGTGGTGTGCGTGCGGACCAGGTCCGAGATGGCGTTGACCAGATACAACCCGCGACTGGCGGGACCGCACGGCCCGGGGTCCAGGCGGCCCACCAGCGGATCCTCGAAGCATCCGGTGTCGCGCGCCTCGCACACCAGATACTCGTCGTCGCGCCAGAAGGCCAGTTGGCAGGCGCCGTCGGTGTACATCAGGCTGTTGCTGGCCAGCTCGGTGGCCACCAACTGCAGGTCCTCGATCGCGTCCCGGGACAACCCGACCCAGCCGGCGTAGTCGACGGCGAAGGACCGCGCCGGGCTGAGGTCCGCCGACTTCCTGACCACGTAGGTGACAGCCCCCGGATTAGCAGGTAGTGGGCGGTTGCAGCGCTGCAAGGCGGCATCGGGCGCGTAGTCGGCGCTGCGTTGGAGTTCGCCACCACCCCACAGCAGGGGGTGGGTGGCGCGGGCGTCCGCCAGCACGTCGTCGGCGAGCCGGCCGCCGTCGTAGAGACACAATCCGGTCACCTGGTAGCCGTCCATGGCCCCGTTGACCAGCGCCTCGTGCTCCACGCAGGCGACCAGTTCCTCGTCGCTGCGGCCCGGCCAGGCGAGTTGGCTGACGATCCGCACGCGCCGGTCGGGGTGGTCGTCGACGAAGGAACCCTCCATCGCCATGAGGCGGGTCGGGTTGCGGGCGACCTCGGTGATGTCCACCATGCGCAGAGCGTCCGGCGCCGTGCCGTCCGCGCTCAGCGCGTCGTGTAGCGACGCCAACATGTCGGCCGGGACCGCGATGAGCACGGCCTCGTCGAGGTCCAACCCTTCCCGCACGAAGCGGGTCACGAAATCCAAATACTCCTGCTGGGATTGGTAGATGAGCGCGGAGTGGACGAAGCCTAGCTTCCCGATCCCTGTGCCCGCCGTCACTCCAGCATGCTCACTCTCGATCACTAACGCCAACCCCCTGCTGGACCGGCCGTCTGCCTTCTCCCTCCCCAGTACCCGCGGCGGGGCTCCGCTATACCGCGCTGCAGATCACATCTGCGAACTCAGTACTTGCTAGAGCCACCACGAGGCGGCGGCGTCCAGATGACGGCGCACGCGATAGCGGGCCAGGCTGTCGTCGCCCGCCTCGACGGCGTCCGCGATCCGCAGGTGAGCGTGGTGGACGGCCAGGACGTCCGCCCAGGTCGGCGGGGCCTGCCCGGTGCTCGACCAGTGTCGGCGGAACAACTCGACGATGATGCGCAGGAACAGGTCGAGCAGCGTGTTGCCGGCCAGCTGCGCCAGTCCGACGTGGAACCGGAATTCCTCGACGGCGGCGTCGCCCACATCACCGGACGTTTCGCCGACCTCGGACCGATGGGCGGCCAGGAAGGCGGCCACCTCGGGTTCGCCGCGCCGCTTGACGACCTTGGCGACGTTGTCGATCTCGATCGCATCCCGGACGCAACGCAAGTCTTCGCGGCTCGGATCGCGGTACTGCAGGTACAAGGCGATGGTGTCGATGCTGGCCTGCGCCTGGGGTTTGGCGACGACGAGCCCACCGCCCGGCCCCCGGCGCATGTGCGCAACCGAGTGGTACTCGAGCAGCCTCACCGCTTCGCGGAGCACGGCGCGGCTCACCCGGTAGCGCTCCAGCAGCTCAGCCTCGGCGCCGAAGACCGAACCGACCTGCCAGCCGCCCGCCGCGATGTCGTCACCGATCGTGGCGGCCAGCATCTCGGCCAGCTTGCCGCGGGGCACCTCGGCGGTGAGCCGGCGCGGCTTACGCCGTCGGCCCGTGCTGCCCGGGTGATGGCGCTGCAGCCAGGCGGTCACGGCCTCGATGTGTCGTTCGCTGAGTGTCTTGGCCTGCGCCGAGTCGCCGGAAGTAACGGCTGCGACGATCTCGGCGTGGTCGACGTGCATCCGGTCGAGCGCCTCGACGGCCTCGCCGGCCGTGTCCGTCCGCGACTGTAGGGCGTATCGGGTGGTGAGCCGCATCAGGACGTCGATAAACAGTTGCAGGACAGGGTTTTTCGATTGCTCCGCCAGGGCGATGTGGAACTCGTCCCGCGGCGCCGGCAGCCCGGGTCTCCACTCTCGTTCGCCCGCCAACACCGCCCGCAGCCGCGCGATACCCGCTTCGTCGATGCGTTCGGCGGCCAGCGAAGCCGCCAACGGTTCGAGCACCAGGCGCGCGTTGAGCAGGTCGCCCAGGGTCGTGCCGAGGTGTTCGAGGTAGATGACGACGGCGCGGGTTGCGGGGCCGGCGTCGGGTTCGCAGATGATCAGCCCGCCGCCCGGCCCGCGGCGCATCCGGGCGACCTGATGGTGTTCGACGAGGCGGACTGCTTCGCGCAGCACCGAGCGACTCACCCCGAAGCGTTCCTGCAGGGCGTGTTCGGATCCCAGGGATTCGCCGGTGGCCCAGCCGCGGCGGACGATCTCCGCCTCGAGGTCCCGCGCGATCTTGGCGGCCAGTTTGCTCTCGTGGCCGGTACTCATGTCAGGTCCGACGATGCTCTCGCGCAAGGGCTTTCAGCATGTGAGCAGCATGCAGCCGGCGACGGGCCCGCCCCCCACGGACACCACGCCGACGTCCGGGCGCTGCGACACCTGCCGCTGCCCCGCCTCGCCGCGCAGCTGCAGGCATCCCTCGTGCAGCGCCCAGTAGCCGTGCATGCGCCCGGCGGACAGTTGGCCGCCGTAGGTGTTCAAGGGGAGCGCTCCGTCGCGGGCGATCCGCGCACCGCCCTCGACGTAAGGCCCGGCCTCGCCGTCGCCGCAGATGCCCAGCGCCTCCAGCCATGCGAGGGTGAGGTAGGTGAACCCGTCGTAGAGCTCGGCAACCTGGAGATCGGACGGCTTGAGGTCGGTGCGCGACCACATCTGGGCCGCCGCGTCCGACATCGCCATCTTCGGATAGTCGGCCCGATGGAACCAGCCCCCGGCGCCGTCGGCGCCGCCGATCGCCTCCACCGCCACCGGGCGGTGCGGGCAGTCACGCGCGTACTCCGCATGCGAGACCACCACGGCGATCGAGCCGTCGATCGGAACATCGCAGTCCAGCAGCCCGAACGGGGTGGACACCGGCCGCGCGCTGAGATAGTCGGCCATGGTCATCGGGTCGCGGTACACGGCGCGCGGATTCAACGCGGCGTTGCGCCTGCCGTTGAGGGCCACCCAGCCCAGCTGTTGTTTGGTGGTCCCGTAGAGCTCCATGTGGCGTCGGCAGTTGAGCGCCAACCAATTGGCCGCCGAGTAGGCGTTGGCCGCGACCAGGTCGTTGACGTCGTCCATCGCGCCTACGGCGGGACGTTCGGCGCCCTCCGGCGTCTCGAACATCCGCGCGAGTGGCGGCGCGGGCGCGTTCTCCTGCGGCTTCACCGGGACCGTGCCGCCGAGCATCTGGATGGTCCGGTACACCAGCACGTGGCGGGCGCGGCGCTCGGCGACCGCGCGGCACGCCGACATCACCGGGCTGAGCAGGCCGCCGGTGCCGAATCCGGATCCGCAGTCGGCCGCCTCGATCCGCAGTTGGGCGTTCACGTCTTCGGCGGGGGTGTCGCCCAGCGTCGCGATGCCGTCGATGTCGGAAGGGGCCAATCCGGCGTCGTCGATGGCGGACCGCACCGCTTCCATGGTCAGGTCCAGGCCCGCGATGCCGGTGCGACGGCCTATCCGCGAGATGCCGATACCGGACAGGATCGCGTCCTTCTCGAAATGCGTCATGCACACCGCCCGTCACACCATGCGTCGAACCAATTGAGTGTACTGTATTCGTCGTGCCGGACGCGCCGCTGCTCATCGAATACTGCGACGATTGCGCGCGCTGGGTGCATCCGGCGACCGGGAAGTGCCGCGCCTGCGGCCGCCCGCTGGTCGCGCGGCCGGTATCCGGACGCGGGACGGTGTTCACCTACACCGTCAACCACCATAAGTACAACCCGGAGATCCCCGTCCCGTACGTGATCGCCATTGTCGAACTCGCCGAGCAGGAAGGCCTGCGGGTGGCCGCCAATATCGTTGGCTGCGAACCCGAGTCGGTCACCTGCGGCATGCCCGTCGAGATCCTGCCGGAGAAGGGCAGCGGCGGAGCCCCGTTGTTCGCCCCCGTCTGATCCCGCTTCCCTTTCGCGCGAGCGTCCGCAAATTACCGGGTTTTGCGGCGTGTCGCTGTACAGACACGGTCGCTCGCGCAGGGGCACCGAACGGCTAGTTGATCAGCGGGTCGCGCGGCATGCCGAGGATCCGCTCGGCGATCTGGTTGCGGGTGACCTCCGAGGTGCCGCCGGCGATCGCCATGCCGCGGGCTCCCATCGCCAGCCGGCCCACGATCGCGCCGGGCCCGTCCATCAGCGCGACCTCCGGGCCGGCCAGCGCCGCCCAGATGGCGGCGCCGTCCACCATGTGTTCGGCCAGCTTCAGCTTGGTGATGTTGCCTTCCGGACCCGGCCCCGCGCCCTCGACGCTGCGGGCGGCGCGGCGCAGGTTCAGCAGCCGCAACGCGTGATCGTCGGCGAGGAAGGATCCGATTCGAACGGGCGCCCCCGCCAAGCGATCTGACTGCTGCTGAGCGAGTTGCACCAGGGTGGGCGCCAGCCCCTCGTAGAAGGACCCGCTGCCGCCGATGCTGACCCGCTCGTTGCCCAGCGTGGCGCGGGCCACCGTCCATCCCGAGTTGGGCGCCCCCACGACGTCCTCGTCGGGAACGAACACGTCGTTGAAGAACACCTCGTTGAATTCCGAGCCGCCGGTGATCTGCCGCAACGGCCGCACCTCGACGCCGGGGCCCTTCATGTCGATGATGACGGTCGTGATGCCGGCGTGCTTGGGGGCTTCGGGGTCGGTGCGCACGGTGGCCAGGCCGCGCGCGCAGTACTGGGCTCCGCTGGTCCAGACCTTCTGCCCGTTGATCTGCCAGCCGCCGTCCACCCGGGTGGCGCGGGTCTTGACCGACGCCGCGTCGGAGCCGGCCTCGGGTTCGGAGAACAGCTGGCACCAGATCTCTTCTTGGCGCAGCGCCTTCTCCACGAATCTTTCGATCTGCCAATCGGTTCCGTGCTGAATCAGGGTCAGGATCACCCACCCGGTGATCGAGTAGTCGGGCCGTTTGATGCCGGCCGCGCGGAACTCCTCCTCGATCACCAGCTGCTCCACCGCGTCGGCGGCGCGGCCCCAGGGCTTGGGCCAGTGCGGCATCACGTAACCGGTCTCGATGAGCTTGTCGCGTTGCGCCTCTTTGTCGAGGGCGGCGATCTCGGCCGCGTCGGCGTGGATCCTGGTGCGCAGTTGTTCGGCCTCGGGCGGCAGATCCAGGCTGTTCTCCCGCCGGGCGCCGGCGGCGGTGCGCTCGAAGACATCCCGGGCCGGCGCGTCGCCGCCGAACAGTGCCTGTATCACCAGGGCGCGGCGCAGGTGCAGGTGCGCGTCGTGCTCCCAGGTGAAACCGATGCCGCCGTGAACCTGAATGTTCAACTCGGCGTTGCGCGCGTAGGCGGGAAACGCCAGCGTCGCCGCCACCGCCGCGGCCAGCTGGAACTGGGCTTCGTCCTCCGACGCCGCGCGCGAGGCGTCCCACACGGCCGCGACCCCGGACTCGGCGGCCACCAGCATGTTCGCGCAATGATGCTTGACCGCCTGGAAAGTGGCGATGGTGCGCCCGAATTGCTGCCGCACCTTGGCATAGTCCACGGCGGCCTCTACGCAGTCCGCGGCGCCACCCACCGCCTCGGCGGCGAGCAACGTCCGGGCGCGGGCCAGCGCGGATGCCCGCGCGCCCACCAGGACGTCGTCGGCGCTGACGTCCACGTTTTCCAGGCGGACCCGGCCGGAGCGCCGGGTCGGGTCGAAGTTGTTCGGCACCTCGATCGACACGCCGGCGCGACCGCGCTCCAGCAGCAGCACGTCGTCGCCCGCCGCGATCAGCAACAGTTCGGCCAGGCCGGCGCCCAGCACGATTCCGGCGTCACCGTCGGCGATCCCGTTCGTGAGCCGCACCTGGCCGTCCAGGCCGATGCCCGCGGTGACGGTCCCGTCGACCAACCCGGGTAGCAGGCGCGACTTCTGTTCGGCCGAACCGTCTTTGGCGATCACCGCCGACGCGATGACGGTCGGCACGAACGGACCCGGCGCGACCGCGCGGCCGAGTTCCTCGACGACCACCACGAGTTCGGGCAACCCGAACCCCGAACCGCCGTGCTCTTCGTCGACATGCAGGCCGAGCCAGCCCAGCTCGACGAGGTTCTGCCAGAACGGCGGCCGCGATTCCTCGGCGGCGTCCAGCAGGGACCGCGCCGCCCAGCGGGCCTTCTGCGAGGTCAAAAACCCGCGGGCGACTTCGGCGAGTTCGCGATGGTCGTCGGTCAGTGCGATACCCATGAGGGGCCCTCCTCGCTACCGGCTGGGTGCCTGCCCCGCTTCGAGGGGAAGCGGGGCGGCTGCCTAAAGAGTGTACTTAATCCGGGGGAGGGCCACTCGCGGGGGTGGCTGCTACTTGGGCGCGAACCGCTGCCCGGCGTCGAGGCGCAGGCACTGGCCGTTGAGCATGGGGTTCTCCACGATGGCCGCCACCAGCTTGGCGTACTCGATCGGCCGGCCGAGACGCTTGGGGAAGGCGGCGTCCTTGGTGAGCGCCGCGGCGAATTCGTCCGGAATCCCCTGCGTCAATCCGGTCGCGAACAGGCTCGGTGCGATCGCCAGCACGCGGATTCCCAGCGAGCCCAGGTCGCGGGCCATGGTCAGGCACATGCCGGCGATCCCGGCCTTGGCGGCGGTGTAGGCCACCTGCCCGATCTGGCCCTCGAAGGCCGCGATCGAGGCGGTGTTGATGATGACGCCGCGCTCTTCGTCCTCGGGCTCGTTCTTGGCCATGTGCGCGGCGGCCAGCCGGCTGATGTTGAAGGTGGCGATCAGGTTCAGGTCGATCACGGATTGGAAGGACTCGAGGTCATGGGGACCGGACTTGGTCAGCGTCCGCTTGGCGATGCCGCCACCCGCAGTGGTGACCGTGACATGCAGGCCGCCCAGCTTGTCCACCGCGGTCTGCAGCGTCTCCTCGGTACCCTTGAAGTCCGTGACGTCGACCGGATAGAACGCGCCGCCGATGCCTTCCGCGACGGTCTTGCCGTCGGAACCCTCGCGGTCGAGCACCACGACGTCCGCCCCACGCTCGGCCAGCAGCTCCGCCGAGGCGCGACCCATCCCCGAGGCGCCGCCGATGACGACGACCTTCTTCCCGTTGATCTCCATCCGGACCCTTCCTTTCGGGTTATCAGATTCCTTGCAATCTGTAACGTTACGTAGGCACGCTAGCGTGTCCGTCCTTCAGGGTTGACCCCGCCTTGTCGGCGAGCCGTGCCAAGCTGATTCCGTGCTGCTTCTCGACGTGGCGACCACCTCGCTTGACGTGGGCGGGACGTCGTCGCGGCTGAGCAAGGTGGCCCACATCGCCGACCTGTTGCGGCGTGCGGCGGCCGACCCCGACGGCGTCGCGATCGTGGTGTCCTGGCTCTCCGGTGAGCTGCCCCAGCGCCAGATCGGGGTCGGGTGGGCATCGCTGCGGTCGCGGCCGCCGCCGGCATCGCACCCGACGCTGACCGTCGCCGGCGTGGACGCCCGCTTCTCGGAGATCGGAGCGGTGTCGGGCGAGGGGTCGCAGGCGCGGCGCGCCGAGCTGATCGCCGGCCTGTTCGCCGCCGCGACCGATGCCGAGCAGACCTTCCTGGTTCGGTTGCTCGGCGGCGAGCTGCGCCAGGGGGCGCTGACCGGGATCATGGCCGACGCGGTGGCCAGGGCCGCCGAACTCCCCCTCGCCGCGGTGCAGCGCGCCGCGATGCTGGGCGGGGACTTGCCGTCCGTGGCGGCCGCCGCCCTGGGCGGCGGGGCCAGGGCGCTGGACGCGTTCGCGCTGCGGGTCGGCCGGCCGGTGGGTCCGATGCTGGCACAGACCGCGACCGGGGTGGCCGATGCGCTGGAACGCCACGGCGGCACAACGATTTTCGAGGCGAAACTGGATGGGGCGCGGGTGCAGATCCACCGGTCCGGTGACCAGGTCACCGTCTACACCCGAAGCCTCGACGACGTCACCGCGCGGCTGCCGGAGGTGGTGGAGGCGACCCTGGCGCTGCCGGTGCGCGACCTCATCGCCGACGGTGAGGCGATCGCGCTGCGGCCCGACAACTCACCGCACCGCTTCCAGGTCACCGCGTCCCGGTTCGGCCGATCGGTCGACGTCGCGGCGGCGCGTGCGGCGCAACCACTCTCGGTGTTCTTCTTCGACATCCTGCACCGCGACGGCGCCGACCTGCTCGACGCGCCGACCGCCGAGCGGCTGGCCGCCCTGGACGCGCTGGTGCCGGCCGCGCAGCGGGTCGATCGGCTGCACACCTCGGACGCCGCCGAGGCTGCCGGGTTCCTGGACGCGACGCTGGCCGCCGGCCACGAAGGCGTGCTGGCCAAGGCGCCGGACGCGCCGTACCAGGCGGGCCGCCGCGGAGCGGGGTGGCTGAAGGTGAAGCCGGTGCACACGCTGGACCTGGTGGTGCTCGCGGTCGAGTGGGGATCCGGGCGACGCACCGGCAAGCTCTCCAACATCCACCTCGGCGCGCGCGAACCCGCCACGGGCGAATTCGTCATGGTGGGAAAGACTTTCAAGGGCATGACCGACGCCATGCTGGACTGGCAGACGGCGCGGTTCTCCGAACTCGCGGTCGCCGGTACCGACGGTTACGTGGTGCGGCTGCGGCCCGAGCAGGTGGTCGAGGTGGCGCTGGACGGTGTCCAGAAGTCCTCGCGCTACCCCGGCGGGGTCGCGCTGCGGTTCGCCCGGGTGCTGCGCTACCGCGACGACAAGGGCCCGGCCGAGGCCGACACCATCGACAGCGTGCGGGCGCTGTATTAAGACGGGCGGAGTTCGTTTCGCGCGCGTAGGGTTTTCGGCCGTGGCAGTCAAAGAGCACGACAAAGATGTCAGCTACATCCACACCGACGACGGGCTACCGCCCGTCGCGATCGTCGACCGCTCCCCCATCACCGGCCGGCACAAGATCTTCTTCGCCGCCATCGCCGTGATCGGCGCCGTCGCGTGGGCCATCATCGCGTTCGCGCGCGGCGAGACGGTGAACGCCGTCTGGTTCGTCGTCGCGGCGATCTGCACCTACGTGCTGGGCTTCCGGTTCTACGCCCGGCTGATCGAGATGAAGATCGTCCGTCCCCGCGACGACCACGCCACCCCGGCCGAAGTGTTCGAGGACGGCAGCGACTACGTGCCCACCGACCGGCGGGTGCTGTTCGGCCATCATTTCGCCGCCATCGCCGGGGCCGGGCCGCTCGTCGGTCCGGTGCTGGCCACCCAGATGGGTTACCTGCCCTGCAGCATCTGGATCATCCTCGGGGCGGTGTTCGCCGGCGCGGTGCAGGATTACCTGGTCTTGTGGATCTCCACCCGACGGCGGGGGCGTTCCCTGGGCCAGATGGCCCGCGACGAACTCGGCGCCACCGGCGGCGCCGCCGCCCTCGTCGGTGCGTTCGTCATCATGGTGATCATCATCGCGGTGCTGGCGCTGGTGGTGGTGCGGGGCTTGGCCCAGAGCCCATGGGGCGTGTTCTCCATCGCCATGACCATCCCGATCGCCCTCTTCATGGGCTGCTATCTGCGTTTCTTGCGGCCGGGGCGGGTGGCCGAGGTGTCGATCATCGGCTTCGTGCTGCTGATGCTGGCCGTGGCCTCCGGCAACTGGGTCGGCCAAACATCTTGGGGTGCAACATGGTTGAGCATCTCCCCGACCACGGTGGCCTGGCTCATCGTCGGCTACGGTTTCGTGGCATCGGTGCTGCCCGTGTGGTTGCTGCTGGCACCGCGCGACTACCTCTCCACGTTCATGAAGGTCGGGGCCATCGCCCTGCTCGCGGTCGGCATCTGTGCCTCGCTGCCACTCATGCAGGCGCCGGCGGTCTCGCGGTTCGCCGCTCGCGGGGACGGGCCGGTCTTCCCCGGTTCGCTGTTCCCGTTCCTGTTCATCACCATCGCGTGCGGAGCGCTGTCGGGGTTCCACGCGCTGATCTCCTCGGGGACGACACCCAAGCTGCTGGAGAAGGAGAGCCAGATGCGGCTCATCGGCTACGGCGGCATGCTCACCGAATCCTTCGTCGCCGTCATGGCGCTGATCAGCGCATCGATCCTCGACCAGCACCTCTACTTCGCCCTCAACGCCCCGCCCGCCCAAACCGGCGGCACCGCGGCCACCGCAGCGGACTACGTCAATCGGCTCGGCCTGAAGGGGATCCCCACCAGCGCAAGTCAACTCGGTCAGGCCGCCGCCGGGGTCGGCGAAAAGTCGATCGTGTCGCGCACCGGAGGGGCGCCCACGCTGGCATTCGGCATGGCGGAGGTGCTGCAACGGGTCTTCGGCGGGGCGGGCCTCAAGGCGTTCTGGTATCACTTCGCGATCATGTTCGAGGCACTGTTCATCCTGACCGCCGTCGACGCGGGCACCCGCGTCGCGCGTTTCATGCTGTCCGACACACTGGGCAACCTGGGTGGTCCACTGACCAAGCTGCGCAACCCGAGCTGGCGCCCGGGCGTCTGGCTCTGCAGCCTGGCGGTGGCCGCTGCCTGGGGCAGCATCCTGCTGATGGGCGTGACGGACCCGCTGGGCGGAATCAACACCCTGTTCCCGCTGTTCGGCATCGCCAACCAGCTGCTCGCCGCCGTCGCGCTGACCGTGATCACGGTGGTGGTGATCAAGAAGGGCCTGCTGAAGTGGGCTTGGATTCCCGGTATTCCGCTGCTGTGGGATTTGGCCGTCACGCTCACCGCGTCGTGGCAGAAGATCTTCTCCTCAGATCCCAATGTCGGTTACTGGACGCAGCACTTCCAGTATCTGGCGGCCCGCAACGCCGGCAAGACGTCATTCGGTTCGGCCAAGAACGTTCATCAGCTCGACGACGTCATCAGGAACACCTTCGTCCAGGGCACCCTGTCGGTTCTGTTCGCACTGGTCGTGGTCGTTGTGCTGATCGTCGGGATCATGGTGTCTTATCAGGCGATTCGCGGCCGAGGCCGGCCGCTGACGGAGGATGAGCCGATACCGTCGAAGTTCTTCGCGCCGTCGGGTCTGGTTACCACGGCCAGCGAACGCGCGGTGCAGAGGCAGTGGGATGCGGCCAGCACCGTTGCCGCGAACAAAGATTGACACCCCTAAACCGGATCGAACCCGGAGATCAACCAGCGGCCCCCGACCTTGTCCAGCGTGACCCGGACGCTGGACGCCGTGTATGCGGGCGCGTCGGCGCCGACGATTGTGGTCTGGTTGACGAACAGCAGGACGACGCCGTGGTCGGGCCCCTCCGACACCGACGCCGCAGACTGGACGGTGGCCAGCGCGGAGATATGCCGCTGCTTCGAACCGGGGATGACGACGTCCCGGGTCAGCGACGTGTAGGTGTCCTTGAACCGCCCGGTCAGCCGCTCACGCGCGGCGCCCAGGTCGCGCTCGACCGTGTCCGGCCGATAGGTCAGCAGGGCAGCGGTGCCCTCACGCGCCGCCCGGGTGGCCTCGATGCGACCCCGGTCGGCGTCGGCGATCGACGAACCCTGCCACTTCAGCACTCCGGCGCCTGACGCAAGCGACAGCGCCAGCCCCGGCAGCACAGCGTATGCCAGCACCCGAGACCAGTTGTTTCTCAAGGCACGAACTCCACGTTCGACACCTTCGCCTCGCCGCCGACCTTGACGACGGAGAGCCGCATCCGCCAGGCGTGCGGCTGCTGTTCGGCCGCCGCGGCGTTCGACGTGCGGACCGTCACAGCGACCAGGACCTCGGCGCGGTCGCCGGACTGCGATTCGATGCCCGCTTCCGTCACCGTTCCGACAGACCTCGACCGGGTTCGCAACACCACGTCGATGAAGGGCTGCGAACGTCTGGAGAAGTTGTCGTAGAGCTGCCCGGTCGCACCGGCCAGGATGCGTTGCACGTCGGCGTCGGCTTGACGGAAGTCGACCGTGGTGAGGTTGACCGCAGCTTGGCGACCGGCCCGCAGAAAAAGCATGCGCTGCTCCTGGTCCTCATGCGCCCGGTGAGCACGCAGCCCAACCCACCCGATCAGCCCGATCAGCGCGCAGACGATGACGAGTCCGATGGTCAGCGTCAACCGGATCGGAGCGGCGTCGCGCTGCCGCTCCTGCTGCTTCGAGCCGTCGCCGACTTCCGCAGGGGGCCCGGTCAATTCGGCGGTAGCAACATCGTCTGCCATGTGCGCTCCTTTCCACCGGCGGTGGCCAGATCCGATTGCGTGTAGACATGCCCGTCAGGGCCGACGTAGGTGCCGGTGGCCGGGTCGTACTCGGCCGCCGGGATCGGCACCGGGGCCGGAACGGGCGGAGCCGGCGGACGCGGCTGCGGAACGGGCTGACCCGAAAGCGTCGCGTTCGGGTCGCCTTTCCAGTTGTAACCGTCGTTGAGCGGAACGTAGCTGTCGTCGCTCTCGCACATCTGGACCGTCGGGGACCGCTTGCCCGGGTGGCCCACGCACGGGGTGTTGCGGACGCCGCGGACGTTTTGCGCGGAGTCCTGCGGCACCCGGCAATACAGGTCGCCCGCGGGGCGGTCCGGGTAGTCCTCCCACGACGGAACCCGCTGCTGCTGGGCGGGCAGGAAGCCGGTCAGACACGGTGGCGGCAGGTTCAGTCGCAGGTTGAAGCTCAGGAAGGCGCCCTTGTAGCCCTGCTTGGTGTTCCTGTTCGGGACGTTGATCGCCTGGATCGTGGCCACCGCCTGGGGAAGTAGGACCAGCAGCTGCTCGAGGCCGGCGTGATAGGTCAGCGCCACCTGCCCGACGCCGATCAGGTTGGCCAGCACGACCGGCAGCGTCGGGTTTACCCGTTCCAAGAGCTGTTGGACTTCCCCGACGGCCGGCGCGCCTTGCTCCAACACGCGCCGGAGGGCGGCGTCGCTTTTCTGAACGCCGCGGGTGAGCTCGGCCAGGTGCGCGGCCCACGCCCGTACCGCATCCGAGGTATCGGTCTGCGTGTCGAGCACCGGCTTGGAGTCGTCGATGAGGGTGAGCAGCGCACCGAGGTTCTTTCGCGCCTCGATGGACAGCGAGCTGGCGCCGGCCACGAGCCGGGACAGGTCCGGACCGAGCCCACCGACGGCGGTGGACGCCTCGTCGACGACGGTCTTGAGGTCCCCACGCGGGACCGACTCCAAGCCCCGGTTCGCCGCATCCAGCATCGTGTCCAAGTCGGGCGGCACCGACACGCGATCGGCCCGGATCACGTCGCCGTCCCGCAGCGGGGGCGAATCCCTGCGCGGCAGCAGGGCGATGTATTGCTCCCCCACCGCCGATTGGCTGTGCACCTGTGCATCGAGGTCCGCCGGGATGTCGATGCCCGACTTCAGCGAGAGCACCGCCGCGACGCCGGCATCGGTCAGACGCACGCTGTCGACCCGGCCGACTTCGGTGCCGCGATAGGTGACGTTGCCGCTGGGGTATAGACCCGCGGCCTGCGGCAGCTCGACGGTGACCCGATACCGTCCGATGCCGACCATGGCCGGCACCTGGATATAGCCGAACACCATCACGGCGCCGCCGATCAGCGCGACGATCACGAAGATCGCCAACTGGACGAGGACTCGTCTGGACAAGGGCGGCATGTCAACGGCCCTGATCCCAATGATACGGCGCGACAAGCGGATTGCCGGCGGTGTACGGGCTCGGCATCTGGCCGATCGTGCGACCCCACTGCAGCTCCAGCTCCGTCAAATTGCCCTCGAAGCGGGTGCCGGTGAGAAATGACGCGTCGAGCCGACTCAGCGTCAGGTCGATGATGGCCGTCAGATTGGCGTAGTCCCCGCGGGCCCACTTGCTGATGGTCTCCTTCGGGAAGGGATAGGTGGCGAGCAGGCTCAACGCGCGGGTCATGGCGGGACCCGCGTTGGCCAGCGATTCCAGCACCGGCGCCAGATCGTTGAGCTCTTTGACCAGAGCGTCCTTGGTCTGCCGTGTCGAATCAGCAACCAGCGCACTGAATTTGCCGAATTGATCCAGCGCCTCCACCAGGGTCTGTCGCTCGTCGGCCAGGGTGCGAAGCGCGGCCGGGATGGCCGTCAGCGCCCTGTCCATCACCGGCTTCTGATCCGCGAACTGGCCGACCAGGGCGTTGACGCTCTCGGCGGCGGCGATGATGTCGCCGGTCTGGTCGGCCACGTGGCCGGTGAAGGTGTCGAGCTGGGCTATCAGGCTGCGGAGGTCGTCGGCGCGTCCGGCCAGCGCGGTGCTCAGCGACTGGGTGATGTCCTGAATCTGGCCGATCCCACCGCCGTTGAGCAACAACGAGATAACGGCGAGGGTCTGCTCCGTCGACGGGTAACTGCCGGCCGACGACAGGGCAATCAGCGACCCCTCCCGCAGCCTGCCCCGGGGCGGGACGTCGGTGGGCGGCGCGAGCTCGACATGCAGGGAACCCAGCAGGCTGGTTTGGCCGATCGTTGCCGTCGCGTTCGCCGGCAGGTCGACATCGCCGTCGAGCCGGATCGTCAGCAGCGCATGCCAGCCCTGCCGCTCGATCCTGGTGACATTGCCGACGGTGACGTCACCGACCTGCACACGCGAGTTCTGTTCGAGGGTGCCCACGTCGGGCAGTTGCGCCTGGATCGTGAACGCCCCGGGGCCGCGTCCGGCGGTTCCCGGCAGCGCGACCGAGTTCAGGCCGCGCCAGCCGCAGCCCGCCGGCGCGACCATCATCAGCACCGCCAGCAAGCCCATCGCGGCGCGACGCAGGACCCCGGCCGTCACGATCCACCCTCGGTCGGCAGCATCAACCCGCGCAAGCCGTCGGCGGGATTGGTCGGGTGCACCCGGGCCGGCGCGGCCGGGACGCCCGAGCTTCCGCCGGGATTCGGCTGCGGCGGAACATAATCCGGGCGCATCCAGTCCTCGCTGTAGGTCACCTCGTTCGGGCGCGCCGTGGCGCCGACCACTAGGTTCTCGCCCAGCGGCGGGAAGTTGTACTGACGGTTCTTGATGATCGGGGCCAGGTACTGAACGCACAGCTTCGCCGACTGGTCCCAGCCCAGGCGCGACGCCGCCTGTATCGCCCCGCACAGGAAGGCGACGGGATTGGCGAAGTTGGCGAACGCCGGCGCACCGCTCAGCGTGCCTTGCGCGGGCTGATAGATGTTCATGAAGTTCTGCAGCTCGGTGGGGGCGATGTGCAGGGCCTGCCTCAAGTCGTCGAGGCTGTTGTTCAGCGCCGTCGACACCGACGCCAGCCTGTCCGACGTCGTGCCGAGCGCTTCCCGGTTGTCGGCCACGAAGGTCCGCACGTCGCCGACGACGTCGGAAAGTGCCGTGAGCGCCTTGGCGACCTCGTCGGGGTCGTTGGTCAGCAGGCCGGTGACCGACGCCAGGTTCTGATTCAGCTGCCGCATCAGGTCACCACTGCTCTGCAACGCCGAAACCAGAATCGACAGGTTCTTCACCGTGCTGAACAGATCGTCGCTGTGGTCGCCGAGCGCCGAAACCGCTTGGGAGAGTTTGACGATGGTGTCACGGATGGACACTCCCTGGCCGCGCAGGTTGTTCGCGGCGGTCGTGACCAGCGACCCGAGGGGGCTCAGGCCGCCGTGTGTCGGCTGCAGCATCTGGGTGAGCTTTTCGAGGTCCTGACGCAGGTCGTCCCACTCCACCGGGACCGCGGTGCGGGTCTGCGGGATCACGGCGCCGTCTTGCATCCGCGGGCCGCCGGTGTAGGCGGGGGTCAGTTGGATCGCCCGCGCGGTAACCAGGGACGGCGACAGGATCACGGCCTTGGCGTCGGCGGGCACCTGGTATCGGGCCTCATACCAGAAGGTGATCTTGACGACCTCGGGTTGCGGCTCGATCTTCTTGATGTGACCGACCGCCACACCCAGGATGCGCACCTCGTCGCCCACGAAGATGCCGTTGCTGTTGGTGAAGTAGGCGACCACCGTGGTGGTGCGGCTCACCGCGGACGAGTGCCAGGCCACCGCGGCACCGGCGAGCAAGGTCAGCACCAGCGCCGCAGCCAGGGCGATCCTGGCGTTGTGGCGGTTCATCTTTCACCGGCTTTCGGTGGCGACGGCGGTTCACCCGGCGCCGGCACGTATACCGGCGACGGTGAAGGAGGCGCCGGGGGCGGGGCCGTCTGCCCCGGGGCGATCGGCGGTGGCCCCGGCGGCGGTCCGCCCGGCGGCGGCGCGGGGGGCGGCTCACGGTAGGGGTAGCGCGGATCACCGGGATTGCCGGTGATCGCGTCCGGGAGGTTCAGCCTCGGATCGCCGCCCTGACCCGTGCGCGGGAACGGCACCGGCAGGGCGGGTGTTCCCGGCTGACCGACCTGCGGGTCGGTGAGTTGCGACGGCAGCAGCACATTCGGGTCCAGGCCCAGGTCGGAGAACGCGGCGTCGACGAATGGTTGGATGAACTGACCGGGGATCAGGTTGGCGATGTAGAAGTTGAACCACGGACCGCTGGACATCGATTCGCCGAGCGACAGCGCATAGTCATCGAACTTCCTGATCGCCTGCCGCACTCGTTCTTTGCGGTTGTCGACGATGGTCAAGACCTCGTTGAGCTTGTCCAGTGCCGGCTTGAGGGTCTGGCGGTTGTCGGCGATGAGCCCTTTGATCTGCCGGCTCACCGCCGCGATGTTGCCCGAGATCTGGTCCAGCGCGCGGCTCTGGCTCTGCAACTCGGCGAGCAGGGCGTTGGTGTCGGTGACCAGACGGGCGATCTGGTCGCTGCGTTCGCTCAGCACGGTGGTGGCTTTGTTGGCGTTGGCCAGGAGATTTCGCAATTGCGTGTCGCGGTCGCTTAACGTCTGTGAGAACCGCGCGACGCCGGCTACCGCGATCTTCAGGTCGGCGGGGGTGTCGGAGAAGGTGTCCGCCAGCACCGCCAGTGATTCGGACAGCCGGTTGGTGTCGATCCCGCTGATGGCGGCGCCGAGGTCGCCGAGCGCGTCGGGCAGCTGGTAGGGCGCGTGGGTGTGCTCGAGCGGGATCGGCCCGGACAGCCTGCCGTCGCCGCGGGTGGTGATCTCCAGGATCTTGGCGCCCAGCAGGCTCTTGGTCTTGATCGATGCCTCGCTGCGATCCCCGATCCGGATGTGCTTGTCCACCTCGAACGTGACGAGCACCCGCGGGCCGTCGAGCGCGATGCTGTCCACCGTGCCCGCCTTCAGACCCGAAACCTGCACGGCGGCACCCGTTAACAGCCCGCCCGCCTCGGCGAAGTATGCCGAATATTGCCTGCCCGATTTGAACAAGGGCAGCTTGTCGTAGGTCAGCGACACCGCCACC
>NZ_LZKD01000260.1:0-6324 GCF_001668695.1 Mycobacterium sp. E2497 | reverse complement strand
TCGGCGATCTCCGCAGTGTCGGGGGCGCCCGCGCACAGCACCACCTGCACCTCGGGGGCGAACCGGTGCGCCGCCGCAACCAGGTGGGCCACACCCTTCTGCCGGGTGATCCGGCCGACGAACGCCACGGTGGGCCGGTGCGGGTCGACCCCGAGTTCGGCCAGCACCGACCCGGTTTCCATCGGCCCGGACGGATACCAGACGTCCGTGTCGACGCCGTTGCGGACGACGTGCACCAGGCTGGGGTCCAGGGCGGGATAGACCCGCACAATGTCTTCACGCATCGCGGAGCTGACCGCGATGACGGCGTGCGCGGCCTGAACCGCCGTGTGCTCCACCCACGTCGACACGCGATAGCCACCGCCGAGCTGTTCGGCCTTCCACGGCCGCAATGGCTCGAGCGAATGGGCGGTCAGGACGTGGGGGACGTCGTAGAGCAACGCGGCCAGGTGCCCGGCCATGCCGGTGTACCAGGTGTGCGAATGGACGACGTCGGCCGCCGACGCGGCGTTGGCCATCATCAGGTCCGCGGACAACGTCGTCAGCGCGGGGTTGGCGCCCCGCAAGCGCGGATCAGGCTGGTGCACGGAGGCGTTCGGCCGGGGCGCGCCCATGCAGTGCACATCGACTGCGCACAATCGGCGCAGCTGGGCGACCAGTTCGGTGACATGTACACCGGCGCCCCCGTAGACCTCTGGTGGGTACTCCCGAGTCATCATCGCCACCCGCATACCCGCACCGTAGTTCGGTGACGACGAGGCCCGCGAGTCGGGCCGAGAATCGATGGACCGTCGAGCCTGTCGGTGACGACGAGGCCCGCGAGTCAGGCCGAGAATCGATGGCCGGAACCCCGGGAACCAAATACCTTGACGGACAGCCGCACAGAAGATCGCCAATTAGCGCGGTCCCTCTGGCAGCGTTTCGCGACGGCCGATAGGTTTGAACCATGAGGGAAGCGCCACACGTGCTGGGCATTGTCCTGGCCGGCGGTGAGGGCAAGCGGCTGTATCCGCTGACCGCGGACCGGGCCAAGCCCGCAGTTCCCTTCGGTGGCGCATACCGGCTGATCGACTTCGTGCTGTCCAACCTTGTCAATGCCCGCTATTTGCGGATCTGCGTTCTCACTCAGTACAAGTCGCATTCACTTGACCGTCATATTTCGCAGAACTGGCGGCTGTCCGGTCTGGCCGGTGAGTACATCACCCCGGTGCCCGCGCAGCAGCGCCTGGGCCCGCGCTGGTACACCGGCTCCGCCGACGCGATCTACCAGTCACTCAATCTGATCTACGACGAAGACCCCGACTACATAGTCGTTTTCGGCGCCGACCACGTGTATCGGATGGACCCCGAGCAGATGGTCCAGTTCCACATCGAAAGCGGGGCCGGCGCAACGGTGGCCGGCATCCGGGTGCCGCGCAGCGAGGCCAGCGCGTTCGGGTGCATCGACGCCGACGATTCCGGGCGCATCCGCGCTTTCGTGGAGAAGCCGTTGGATCCGCCGGGCACACCGGACGACCCGGAGTCGACGTTCGTGTCGATGGGCAACTACATCTTCACCACGAAGGTGCTCATCGACGCGATACGCGCCGACGCCGACGACGACCACTCCGACCACGACATGGGCGGCGACATCATCCCGCGCCTCGTGGCCGACGGGATGGCAGCGGTCTACGACTTCAAGGACAACGAGGTACCGGGCGCCACTGATCGCGACCGAGGGTACTGGCGTGACGTGGGGACGCTGGACGCGTTCTACGACGCCCACATGGACCTGGTGTCGGTGCACCCGGTGTTCAACCTCTACAACAAGCGCTGGCCGATTCGCGGCGAGTCCGAGAACCTGGCGCCGGCCAAATTCGTCAACGGCGGCTCGGCGCAGGAGTCGGTCGTGGGCGCCGGCAGCATCATCTCGGCGGCCTCGGTGCGCAATTCGGTGCTGTCGTCCAACGTCGTGGTCGACGACGGCGCGATCGTCGAGGGCAGTGTGATCATGCCGGGCGCCCGGGTCGGCCGGGGCGCGGTGGTGCGCCACGCCATCCTGGACAAGAACGTCGTCGTCGGCCCCGGCGAGATGGTCGGCGTGGACCTGGAGAAGGACCGGGAGCGCTTCGCGATCAGCGCCGGCGGTGTGGTCGCCGTGGGCAAGGGCGTCTGGATCTAGCCGCCCGCTACGGAATCTCCGGGACCAGCAGGTGCGCATCGTGGCGCGGGCCCCAGTGCAGTGTGACGCGACCGCGCGGCGAGCCGGCGTAGGCCGCGGGGAGTTGGCCGGTGAGCGGGTTCCGCGGGCACAACCAGCGGCCGGTGACCACCAGCCGCAGCCGCTCACCGGCGCGGAACAGGGTCGCCGACGGGCCCAGCGCGACGTTGACCTCGACGACCTCGTGGGCCGCGACGAGCTGCGGGTCGGTGCATGCGGCCACGGGTTCCCACGGCCTGGACAGGTCGGGGTCCAGCGCGCGCAGCGCGACTCGCTGCCAACCGGTGCTCACCCGGTCGCGCCCGTAGCCGTACGAGCCCTCGAATGCGACAAACCGGTCCCCGAACCTGCCGGAGCGCCACTTCTCCACGCCGACGAACAGGTTGGCGTCCTCGCAACCGTGCAATTGGACCCACAACCGCGCCGCCATCGGCCCCGTCAACTCGACGTCCGCGGGAACCGTCCAGCTGAAAGCGGCCGCCGCAGCACGGGTTTCGAATGTGATGCTGCCCGGCTGCGGCGGGCGCCGGGCGGCCAGTGCCCCGCCCGTGTCGAGATACAAAGGCCGCCAACGGGTGCGCGCCAGCGGCCAGTCGGCTTCTTCACGCACTGCCGCGACGGTGTCGCGGTCTTCACGGACCTCGAGGCGGACGCTGCGCGAACCGGGCGCCCCGTCCAGCGCGGCGCGGAAAAACTTCAGCTGCTCGGCCAACGCGGGCCCGGAATAGAAGGTCGCCCATTTCCCCGCGCGGTGAGTGTACAGGCGGGCGTGCCTGGAACCGGCGTCCGTGAACGCGCGGATGGAGCCCCGGCTGTGCAGGTTGTTGTCGGAGAAGCTGCCGCACACCAGCATCGGCACGTCGATGGCGGACAGCTCCGGCACCAGGGAGCGCCAGAACTCGTCGCGCAGCGGGTGGGCGTCCTGCATGCGCTCCAGGTCGTAGGCCTGCCGGGTGTCGCGTCGCACGATCCGCGACCACATGCGGGTGAAGCCCCGCTCCCGGACGCCACCCGGAAAGGTCAGGTCGCGGTAGGCGTCGGTGAAGCCCTCCCAGGGACAGATGGCCTTCAGTGCCGGGGGGCGCAGCGCCGCGACGGCGTACTGGCTGATGGCCAGGTACGACACGCCCAGCATGACGACCCGCCCGTCGCTCCACGGCTGGTCGGCAATCCACTGCACGACGTCGTAGGTGTCCTCGGCCTCCCGGCGCGACAACAGCCTTCCGGTGCCCTCGGAGTGGCCGCAGCCGCGGGCGTCGGCGTTCACCACCACGAACCCCTGCGCGGTCCACCACGCCGGATCGGGTGCCTCCCAACCGGTCAGAGCCGAGAAGGTCACCGGCCGAGGCTGGCGCAGAATCCGGTACTGCACGGAGAACGTCCACCTGCTGCCGCGCCGCTTCGGCAGGTTGTCCTTGCCATAGGGGTGGATGCTCAGAATCACCGGCCGGGCCGGCGCGAGGGCCTCCCGGAACACGTTGAGCCGCAACACCGTTCCGTCGCGGGTCGGCACGCCCACGTCGCGCTCGACGCGTAGGCCGGCCGGCGGATCGGTCACGGTGACGGGGGGCGCGGCCAGACCGCGCAGGCGGCTCACCGCGTACCGGAGTGCACCGGGCCGCCGCCACGGCCGGTCCCGGGTGGGCGCGGGATTTCGGGCCACGCGACTACCCTAGGCGGGTCGTCTTGGCGATTACCAGATGTAGGGCACCAGCCGGTAGCGCACCCGCTGCCGGTATTCGCGATAGCCGGTCAGCTCCTCGGTGAGCAGCTTTTCCTCGTCGAGGATGCGCAGTGCGAGCATGACGCCGCCCGGGAGGACGAACAGCAGTCCCCAATAGGAGCCGAGCGCCAAGGGCATGCCGATCATCATGATCACGTTTCCGACGTACATGGGATGGCGCACGAATCGGTAGAGTCCGTCGGTCACCAGCGTCTGGCCCGACTCCACGGTGATGGTGGCGGCGGCATAACCGTTTTGGACGATCACCAGCATGGCGAGCCCGAGTCCCGTCACCACCAGGACGTCGCCGACCACACATAGCCACGCCGGCACCGACGACCAGCCGAACCGGTGATCGAGCGCGCTGACCACCATCGTCACGAACAGGGTCAGAAACGAGCCGGTGATGATGAATTTCTGGGCCGCCCGGGGTTCGGCCCGTGGGCCCGCGTTCATGCGCCGCCGCAGCGCGGCGGGGTTGTGGCGCGCAAGGTAGATCACCGGGACGATCGTGGCCGCCATGAAGACGGCGATGAAAACCCATGCCTGCCAATAGCGCAACGTGCCCGCCGGCACGAAGAGGATCAACCCGAACGACAGGATCCCCCAGAGCGACCTCAGCGTCACGCGGATACCGGTTTTCACGACGCCTTCTAGCTACGCAGGTCGCGGCGTCGGAAGGCCATGACACCGAGCGTAATCAGTCCGGTGTCGATGGCCAACAGCCAAAGCAGCGGCACACCGGTGAAATCCGCGCCGACCCGGGGGATGTGGGCGAACGGTTCCAGGTCGAGCAGCCACTGCGGGAAGCCGGCCAACGACCCGATCAAGTACAACGCGATGAACCCGACGAGAACGCCCCAGGCCACGGGGGTGAATCGCGGGGCGAGACCGAACACGGCGACGGTCACCGCCGACAGCAGCCAGACGGCGGGCAGCTGGACGGCCGCGCTGCCCATCACGACGGCCAGCTTGCCGCCGACGTCGCCCGCCGCGGCGCCGTAGACGAGCCCGGCGGCCACACCGCTGACCAGCATCGCCACCGCGGATCCGAGCAGCGCCGCCAGCAGGTGGCTCGCCAGCCAACGGGTTCGCGACACCGCGCCGGCCAGGGTGGTCTCGGCTCGTTGGGCCGTTTCCTCCTGGTGCAGCCGCAGTGTCAGCGAGACGGTGAATGCGGCGGCCGCCATGCCCAGCATGGTGAAGGCGACGGCGATGAATGCCTCCGCCAACGCGTTGGTGCCGCCCATCCGGACGACGATGTCGCGCGCGGCGTTGCTGTTGCCGAGCTCGTCGCCGATGCCGTGCACCACGCTGCCCAGCAACACGCCATACAGGCAGAGGCCCACCGTCCACAGCACCAGGGCGCCGCGGTCCAGGCGCCAGGCCAGCCCGAATACATTGCCCAGCGCGGGCGCCGCGGAGCCCGGACCGGGGCGCTCGGCGAAGAGGCCGGCGCCGACGTCTCGGCCGGCCAGCAGGCGGTAGGCCACCAGAGTCAGCGCGACGGTCGTCGCCACGTGCAGCGCCAGCACCGACCAGTGGTCTCCCGCGTACGGCTGGACTTGCAGCGACCACCCCAGGGGCGAGAGCCACGACAGCGAACCGGAACCGGCGTCGCCGAGGGCGCGCAGCGTGAAGGCGGCTGCCAGGACCGCAAACGCGGCCCCGCGGGCGGTCCGCGCACTCGGTGACAGTTGGGCGGCCACCGCGGCGACCGCGGTGAACACCAATCCGGAGCAAGCGAGCGCGGCGCCGAACGCGAGCGACCCGCCGGGTGGGACATCGGTGGTGAGCAGTCCCGCCGCGCCGATCACGCCGGTGGCGACGCTGGCCCCGAAGGACAACAGCAGCGCGGCGCTGAGGCCGGCGTAGCGGCCGACCGCGGTGGAGTCGAGGAGTTCGGTTCGGCCGGCCTCCTCGTCGGCGCGGGTGTGCCGGATGACGGTCAGGATGACGGCCACCGAGATCAGCAGGTGAAACATCCCCGCCTTCCAAATGCCAACGGCCCCAAGGCTGTCGTTGTAGACCTGGCCGTAGAGCGCGCGCTGTGCTGGGCTCGCCATGATGGACGCGGCGAACCCGGCGCGTGCGGCCTGGGTGGGGTAGACCTTTTCGATGCTGCCGACGTACACCGTTGCCAGCGGCACGGACAGCAGTAACACCCACAGCGGCAGTGAGATTCGATCGCGGCGCAGGTAGAGCCGCAGCATTGCGAGCGTTCCCGTGAAGTTCGGCCGGCGTTGCGGCACGGGGTGGGCCGGACGGTGCGACCGATCCAAGGTTGCGGTGGTCATGATGCGGACACCCTGCCCGCCGTGTCGTAGTGGCGCAGGAAGAGTTCCTCGAGCGTCGGCGGCTGGCTGACGAGGCTGCGCACACCGGCGTCGCCGAGCGCGCG
>NZ_LZKD01000259.1:0-823 GCF_001668695.1 Mycobacterium sp. E2497 | reverse complement strand
CCCACGAACGGCCGTTGGCCGCCCCATTTCGCCCACTCGGCGGCCAAGCCGGGGAAACACACCTCGTCATAGGCCTGGATTTCCAGTGACCCGCGTTCGGCGATCCGGCGCGGCGAGGCGACCGTGGCCGCGGACAGGCCGAGTTCGCGGCGCTGTGCGTTCTCGACTCGCTTCGTCGACCGCCAAAACAACCACTCGACCGTCTTCATGCTGGAGCGGAACAGCGGCGCCGGCACGCGCGGAACGAGCTGGCCGTTGGCCCGCATCGGGAAGTGATGCAGTGTCGCCAGCGGAATGCCGTAGAACTCGGCGACGTTGGCGGCGGCCTGCTCGAAATTCAGGCCGGTGCAGAGCAGGTCGGCGCCGGCCGCAAGCGACGTCAGCGTGGTGTTCACCTCGCCCCAATGCCGGATCAGGGGCTCCCACACCTTGCGCATCAACCTGATCGGGCTGCGGACCGTCCAGATGTTCCGGAAGAACTCCGCCCACATGTTGCGAAGGAACTCCTCGTCGAGGAAATCATGCAGTTCCGGGCCGTACGGGACCGCCGCGAGCCCGGCGGACTCGGCGAAGCCCACCAATTCCGGCGGGACCGCCATGGCCACGTCGTGCCCTCGGCGCACCAGCTCGCGGCCAACAGCCGCCAAAGGCTCGATGTCGCCGCGCGTTCCATACCCGGCGAGAACGAATTTCGTCACGGGTCCTAGCCTTGCAGTTGCCGTGCACCGGCGACGTCGGGGGTATGGCTCCTCACCCAATCCGTCCCACGCGCGCGAAGTTTTCCAGAAGTTCGGCGGTCTTGGTGATGCTGTCCGCAGGCTTG
>NZ_LZKD01000258.1:0-1126 GCF_001668695.1 Mycobacterium sp. E2497 | reverse complement strand
CAAGCCTGCGGACAGCATCACCAAGACCGCCGAACTTCTGGAAAACTTCGCGCGCGTGGGACGGATTGGGTGAGGAGCCATACCCCCGACGTCGCCGGTGCACGGCAACTGCAAGGCTAGGACCCGTGACGAAATTCGTTCTCGCCGGGTATGGAACGCGCGGCGACATCGAGCCTTTGGCGGCTGTTGGCCGCGAGCTGGTGCGCCGAGGGCACGACGTGGCCATGGCGGTCCCGCCGGAATTGGTGGGCTTCGCCGAGTCCGCCGGGCTCGCGGCGGTCCCGTACGGCCCGGAACTGCATGATTTCCTCGACGAGGAGTTCCTTCGCAACATGTGGGCGGAGTTCTTCCGGAACATCTGGACGGTCCGCAGCCCGATCAGGTTGATGCGCAAGGTGTGGGAGCCCCTGATCCGGCATTGGGGCGAGGTGAACACCACGCTGACGTCGCTTGCGGCCGGCGCCGACCTGCTCTGCACCGGCCTGAATTTCGAGCAGGCCGCCGCCAACGTCGCCGAGTTCTACGGCATTCCGCTGGCGACACTGCATCACTTCCCGATGCGGGCCAACGGCCAGCTCGTTCCGCGCGTGCCGGCGCCGCTGTTCCGCTCCAGCATGAAGACGGTCGAGTGGTTGTTTTGGCGGTCGACGAAGCGAGTCGAGAACGCACAGCGCCGCGAACTCGGCCTGTCCGCGGCCACGAAACCCTCGCCGCGGCGGATCGCCGAACGCGGTTCGCTCGAGATTCAGGCCTATGACGAAGTCTGCTTTCCCGGCCTGGCCGCCGAATGGGCGAAGAAGTGGGGCGACCGACGGCCCTTTGTCGGTGCGCTGACGATGCAGTTGACCACGGACGCCGACGAGGACGTGGCGTCATGGATCGCCGGTGGCTCACCGCCGATCTGCTTCGGTTCAGGCAGCATCCCCCTCGAATCTCCTTCCGCCACAGTCGAGATGATCAGCTCGGCATCCGCGACCCTGGGCGAGCGGGCGCTGCTGTGTTTCGGCGGAACCGACTTCAGCGGAGTGCCGCATTCCGACCACGTCAAGGTGGTGGGCGTGGTGAATTACACGAAGATCTTCCCCGCCTGCCGGGCGGTGGTTCACCACGGCGGCTCGGGCACCAC
>NZ_LZKD01000257.1:0-15573 GCF_001668695.1 Mycobacterium sp. E2497 | reverse complement strand
TTCACCGATGCGCAATCCGCGGCCCGGCACGAATGGGGGCCGCTGTTCTCCTCCGCTGCAGTGCCCTGTTGAGCGGGGCTCACGACGTTGGGGCGGCCGAGCTTTCGAGGGGTAACCCGGCCGCCTCCAACTCCAGCCTGACCGATGCCGGCGCCCGCTCGGAGGGCCTGCCGCTGCGGTGGCCGACTCGGGGGCGCGGTGTCCGGCGCGTCCGGAGGGGCGGAGCACCGACCCTTCCCGGGCCCGAAGGCGACTACGGGATCAACCTGGTCCGCTGACATACCCCCAGGCCGGCGATTCCGCCGCGGCGCGCAGTGCGGCGACGATGCGCGGTTCCTTCTCCAGGAAACGCTCCGTCGGCGCCGGCACCGAGATGGCGATCACGTTGTCGCCCGCGGCGCGGCGCGCGATCGCCGCCGCCGAGATTCCCCGGGTGTGTTCGTCGCGATCGAAAGCCACTCCGGTGCGCCGGATCTCGGCGACCTCGGCGCGAAGCCGGTCGGCGACATCGGGATCGCAGCTGGCGATCACCGCCTCGGCGTCGGCATCGTCGAGGGTCGCGAGGGCCGCCTTGCCGTTGGCAGTCGACTCCATCGGGAACCGGACGCCGACGGCCGAGACGGCGCGCAGACGATGCGACGATTCGATCTGGTCGACGAACCACATGCGCTGGCCCCGCAATATCGAGAGGTCGACCGTCTCCCCGTCGATCGCGCGCGCCACCCGCTCGATGGTTGGCCGGAAGATCGCCGCGATCTGCGCCCCGTCCGAAGTGCCGAATCCGAGCAGGCGGTCGCCCAGGGAGAACCGGCCCTGTGAATCGACACTGGCCAGCCCCACCTCGACGAGGCCCACCAGCAGCCGGCGCGCCGTCGACTTGGCCAGGCCGAGCCGCTCACCCAGGTCGACCAGGCGTAACCGGCCGGGCTCGGCGGCGATCTCGTCCAGCGCGGCGGCGGCGCGGCGCAACACCTGTATTCCTTCGTCGCGACCAGGCGAGAGATTTTCCCCCGAACTCGGCATCGGCCCACTATATTGGTCCGCATCGCGAATCGCAAAGATCCGAATAGTGAATCGAGGGAGGTTCGAGATGAGCGGGCTACCGGCGGGGCGGCACCACTTCCGCGGCGACGACGGCTACGAGGCGGCCCGCCGTGGCACCGTGTGGCACCAACGGGTGCCGCAGCGCTATCCCGAAGTCATCGTGCAGGCCGCCGATGCCGATGACATCGTCGCCGGCATCCGCTACGCCGCGGCGCACGGCCTGAAGGTCAGCGTCGTTTCAGGGGGGCACAGCTTCTCGGCCAGCCACCTGCGTGACGGCTCCGTTCTGCTCGACGTCAGCCGCCTTGACCACGCAGTCATCGACGCCGACAAGCGGCTCGCCCAAGTGGGTCCGGGCAAGGGCGGCAGCCTGCTCATGGCCGATCTCGAGGCGCAGGGCCTGTTCTTCCCCGGTGGTCACTGCAAGGGCGTCTGCCTGGGCGGCTACCTGCTGCAGGGTGGGTACGGCTGGAACAGCCGCATCTACGGCCCGGCCTGCGAGAGCGTCGTCGGCCTGGACGTCGTCACCGCCGAGGGCGAACAGATCCACTGCGACGCCAGCAACAACGCCGACCTCTACTGGGCCGCCCGCGGCGCCGGCCCCGGCTTCTTCGCCGTGGTCACGTCGTTCTACCTGAAGCTCTATCCCCGCCCCGGCGCCTGCGGCACCAGCGTCTACGTCTATCCATTCGAGCTTGGCGACGAGGTTTTCACGTGGGCGCGGGCGGTCAGCGCCGACGTCGACCCTCGCGTCGAGCTGCAGGCCGTAGCCTCGCGCGGCGAGCCGAACATGGGCATCGACACCCCGGTCATCTCGCTGGCGTCGCCCGCCTTCGCGGACACCGACGAGGAGGCCGAGAAGGCCCTCGCCCTGTTCGGCACCTGCCCGGTCGCCGCTCAGGCGCTCGTCAAGATTCCCTATATGCCAACCGATTTGCCGACCTGGTATGACGTGGCGATGAGCCACTACCTGTCCGATCACCACTACGCGGTCGACAACATGTGGACGTCGGCGTCGGCTGAAGACCTGCTGCCGGGCATCCGGACGATCCTGGACACGATGCCGCCGCATCCCGCCCACTTCCTCTGGCTGAACTGGGGCCCGTGCTCTCCCCGCCAGGACATGGCCTACAGCATCGAGGGCGACATCTACCTCGCGCTCTACGGTTCGTGGAAGGACCCGGCCGACGAGGCGAAGTATGCCGACTGGGCGCGGTCCAACATGGCCGCGATGTCCGAATACGCGATCGGCATTCAGCTGGCCGACGAGAACCTCGGCCAGCGTCCCGCGCGGTTCGCCAGCGACGCCGCCATGGCCAAGCTCGACCGCGTGCGCGCCGAATACGACCCCGACGGCCTGTTCAACAGCTGGATGGGGCGACTCTGATGGCCGGCGAGCTGTATCTGGGCTACCGCGGCGACGACGCGAACACCCCGTTCGGCAAGTTCTTCGCGCCCGAGATGGCCCCGCTGCCACGCCATGTCGTCGAGGCCCTGGAACACGGGCCGCAGGGCGCCACGGCGCTGTTGGCGTTCGACGACGCCGCGCGCGTCGCCGACGACGGATACCAGCAGACCGAGAACGGCTATGGCGTCCTGGAGGACGGCGGGTATCAGGTGTCGGTGCGCACCGACATGCCGGGGGTCATCCCGGCCATGTGGTCCTGGTGGTTCGGCTGGCACGGCTGCGACACCCGCCGCTACAAGCTGTGGCATCCGCGCGCCCACCTGCACGCTGCCTGGAAGGACTGTGACGACGCGGGCCGCGCCGGCGCCCGGCGCTACATCGGCCGCTGGTCGTTGATCAGCGAGTACATCGGCTCGACGATGCTCAACGGCGCAATCCAATTCGTCGATCCTGTCACGATGGGCTGCCCGCCCGACAGCGACGGCGCGGTGGCGATCTGTGCCCGGCTGGGGTCCAGCGAGGCCCCGGTAGACGTCGGATGGTTCATTCACCACGTCCGCTCGACCGCGAACGGGGCCGAGATGCGGTCGCGCTTCTGGATGGGCGGCAAGCACATCGCGGTCCGCAACGTGCCCGGCGTCGCGTCGCGGGCGGTGCGCCCGATCGTCTCGCGGGTGCTGGGCAACGCGGAGACCAGCGCTCGCAACCTGATGGTGCATTGCGCCCAGGAGATGAATCACCTGGCCGGATTCCTACCGGACCTCTACCAAGCCTTCGGCGACGAATAGGGGCCGGGCGCCGGCGTCGCGCACCAGGGACGGCGGACCTCGCTAGGCGGGGGGAAGTTGCCGCGGCCCCCGCGGTGAATCGAGCTCGGCCGGTCCGTCCCGCTTCGTCAATTCCGGATCGCCGCCACGCTCCGACGCGCCCAGCGAGGGGGCGCTTCGCTCTCGGCCGCCCGGCCGCCGTTGGGTCACCGCGGTGCGATCCACGCGCGACGAGTCGATGAATCCCCTTGTGGGCGAGGCCTGCTCACTCGCCGCGCCCGGCGGCATGGGCCGCTCGCCGGCGTCGGAGCTTTCGGAGTCCATCGTGACGCGGTGGGTGCGCCGCAGCGCGAAGGTGATCTCCTCGAACTCCTCGAACACCTGGCGTGCGGTGCGCAGCGGCGCGGTCGTGGTGTCGAGCACCCGCGCGACGAAAGGCGGCATCAGCGGGCGAATCCACCGCGCCGCGGCCTTGGTGGCGTCTGGAATTGACGGGATGAGCGACGTGCCACCGTCTGCACCGTCTTCGCGCGGCGCATCGTCGCGTCCGGCGGGCGCCGGCAGGTTCTCCGCGCCGGTGGTCTGCGCGGGGGCGGGCAGCCCTACCAGCGCTCGGCTGGCGGCCTCGGCCTCCGCGGCAATAGGCAGGTAGATGTCTTCGTCGGCGGGTTCGAGTGGGCGATGCGACGCCGCCCGCACCGGGGGCTCGAAGGCCTCCTCGATTCGTCGGCGCTGCTGCTCGCGGTCGATTTCGGTCTGCGCCTCGATCGCCAGCCGGGCCTGGGTGAGTTGGTGCTCGGCCCACATCATCTCGGCCTCGCGGCGGACCTCGGCCCGCTTGATCGCGATGGCGGTGTCCGCCTCGAGTTCCGCGCGTTCCCGCTCCGCGCGGGCCGTGGCATGGCGATCGTGGGTGGTCTCGCCGCGCCACCGTCCCAGGATCAGCGGCAGCAGGTAGAGCAGCACGCAGAACGCGATCGCCATGAGCCGCAGCATCAGCGCGCCGAAGTCGGACGACGTCAGGTCGTTCATGGCGACCCAGCGCGCGCCGAGGCCACGATCGGCGTCCGCGACCACGCCGCGGCGAGCGTCGTCGAGCGCTTGCTGCTGGCGCGAGATGGTGGCGTCCAACTCGGGCGCTTGGCGGTCACGAGCGGCCAGCGCGTTGTCGAGTTCGTGCTGGGCGTCCGCCAAAAGCTCGTTGGCGGTTCGTGTCTCGGGTCCCGCGCCGGGGTCACCGGTGATCCGGGTTTGCGGGCAGCCCGGGGTGGGGTGGTATTCGCAGCGCGCGACGACCAGGGCCTGATCCTGCTGCTGGTGAGCCCGGTCGACGGCGCCGTCGAGCGCGGCGCGCGCATCCCGGGTTTGTTGCAGCGACGCCGACGCCTGCGCCACGGCCGGCGCCGAGCCGGCGTTGCGCAGGGCGCGTTCGTCGAGGCGGTGGTCGATCGAGCCGGACAGCAGGACGATCGCGGCCAGTTCGCCGACGACGGCGCCGAGCGCGACCGCGACGGCCGCGCGGGCCGCCACCCCGGCCCGGCCTTGGCGCGAACCGGCCGTGGTGGCGCGGGTGACCGCGCCGACCAGCAGGCCGAACACCAGGGTCAGCGGCAGGACGGAAAGGACCGACCAGCGAGCCGACTCGCTCACCGCCAGGGTCGCCACCAGCCAGGCCAGCACCGCCCCGAACAGCACCACCGCGCCGGATACGGCATGCGTGGACCGCTCGTGGCGCTCATCCAGCTCCCGCCACTGCCCGCCGCCAAGCCAGGTGAGCAGGCCCGCGGGCGAGAAGTCCGAGCGCCGCTCGGCAGCTTTGTGGGCGCACATGGAAAACACCTCCCAACTCAACAAGCCTCCCAGGCCACCACCGGCCGAATCGAATTGAAGCCCCCCGTGTGTGGCGCGCCTCACAACCTGTCCTGGGTCAACGGCGGTCCCGGCGAAGGAGCCACGGCCGCGCCGATTTCCGGCGACGCGTGCAGATCAGCGACGGTTCCGACGGCCGGCGTGAGACGGTATAAGTCTATGGAGACTCACGATTATGTCACCTACGAAGAGTTCGGACGAAGATTCTTCGAGGTCGCCGTCACCCCCGAGCGTGTCGCCGCCGCCTTCGCCGACATCGCCGGCAACGAGTTCGCCATGGAGCCCATCGCGCAGGGGCCGGGCGGGATCGCCAAGGTCAGCGCCAACGTCAAGATTCACGAGCCCAAGGTCACGCGCCGCCTGGGCGACAGCATCACGTTCGTCATCCACATCCCGTTGTCGATCGATCTGCTGCTCGATCTTCGGCTCGACAAGCAGCGGTTCGTGGTCTCGGGGGACATCGCCCTGCGGGCCACCGCGCGAGCCGCCGAGCCGCTGCTGCTGATCGTCGACGTCGCGAAGCCGCGGCCGTCCGACATCACCGTCAACGTCTCTTCGAAGTCCTTCCGCGGCGAGGTGTTGCGCATTCTCGCCGGCGTCGACGGCGAGATCCGCCGATTCGTCGCCCAGTACGTCGCCGAGGAGATCGACGCGCCGCAGTCACAAGCCGCGCAGGTCATTGACGTTGCCCAGCAATTGGAGCAGACCTGGCCCTAGGCGCCCGGCCCACGCGTAGGCCCTGCCGTCCCCGGGTACCCCATTCACGTTGCGCGCCGGGCGCCTGTGTAGCGGTGCCGGCGCCGATCGCGATCATCGTCTGGGGAGGAGCGAGAAGACTTGGCACGAGTAGATGTTTCGGTGACGTCGCAGGTGGATCCGGAGGCCGCCTGGAAGCTGGCGTCCGACCTGAGCCGATTCGACGAGTGGATGACCATTTTCGCCGGGTGGCGCGGGCCCGTTCCGGAATCGATCGAGGAGGGCACCTGCGTGTCCTCCTGCGTGAAGGTCAAGGGGTTTCGCAACGTCGTCCACTGGACGGTCACCCGCTACGACGAGCCGAAATCCATTGAGCTGCAAGGTCGCGGCCGCGGTGGGATACGCCTCGGGGTGGCGATGACCATCACGGACCAGCAATCCGGAACCGACTTTCACCTCACCGCGGACCTCAGGGGCGGATTGCTCAGCGGTCCGGTCGGGGGGTTGGTCGCGCGAGTGCTCCGCTCCGATGTGGAGAAGTCCGTGCACAACCTCGTCGCGCTGCAGTAGCGGTCGCGCTGCAGTAGCGCTAGCGCGCCGCGTGGCCCATCGGCAATTCCCGCTCAGTCTGGCGAATTCGCCTGCGGTCCATCGTGAGCCAGGCCAGGCCGGCGCCGAATCCGAGCAGGGCGACGATCGCGGCGGCTACGCCCGCACCCGCGTCTCCCAGCGCGAACGTCGCCACGCATATCACAAATGCCAGGGCCGCAGCCCCGACGACGATGAGGCCGGGCGTGTGTTCGAGGTCGCGCCCCGGCTCGGCGTCATGTCGCTCAGTGGTCCGATCATGGTCGACAGGGCTGTGCCTCATGGGCGTCTCCTCTGCTGTCACTTCCGTTCGGCCGCTTCCGTTGTGCTACCCGGATTGCCGTCGGGACAAACGACGTGAGAGTGCGACGCCCGAGGGTTCTGCGCTGCGCCCTACAGCGTCTGGTGCCGCCCGAAGTACTTGTGGTCCTCGCTGTAACCGCCGTAGCCGCTGCCGATGTCGCGGTAGTCGGCGACGAACTCGATTCCCTTGATCCACTTGACGAGTTTGAAGCCGTGCTGCAGTTCGTTGCGCAGCCGCAGCGGCCTGCCGTGCATGTAGGGGAGCGGCTGGTCGTTCATCTTGTAGGCGAGCATGGTCATGTGGTGGTCCATCTGCCCGATGTGGTGGGCGTTGTAATAGATGCCGCCGGTCGCGCCGAGGCCCATCGAATAGAACACCGCCCATTTGGCTTCCGGCAGCGGCTTGACGATGTCCATGATCGTCTTCATCTGCACGCCACCCCATTTGGCGACGCCCGACCACGCCTGGATGCAGAAGTGCTGGCTGATCTGCTCGTGGTAGGGCAGGGCCATCAAGTCCTCGAGCGAGAACTCCATCGGGTGTTCGACCAGGCCGTAGACCTTGAGCCGCCAGTCCCTGAAGTCGTTGGCTTCCAGCTCTTTGTACTCGACGGTCTCCGGCAGCCGGCCGTTGCGCCAGTGGTGTGGTGAGATGTCCTTCTCGGTGAAGGCGCCCGGCTTGGGGTCGAGTTGTTCGAGCATGCGCTGGAAGGGGCCGACGAGCGCGTACCCGACCCGCTGGATCACCCGCGGATGGCGAATGGTGAACGGAGTGGCCCAAACCCACGCGATCGCCGTCAGCACCATGGCCGCGGCGAAGATCCCGAAGCCGACCCAGCTGTTGTCGTCGCGGGAGGCGAACATGTGGTTGAGGTTTCGCAGCGCGCTGGTCGTCAACACCATCGTGACGTGAACCAGGATGAAGAACAGGAAGTACACCAGCACCACGAAATGCAGCGACCGAGCGTGCTGGATGCTCAGGCGCTTGCTCAGCCAGTGAACGCGTTGCGACAGCGCGGGCGACATACCCAGGCCGGTGATGAGCGCGACGGGTGCGGCGATGAAGACCGTGGTGAAGTAGGACAACAACTGCAGGCCGTTGTAGGCGACCCACCCATTGTCGGTCGGCCAGTCCAGGGACAGGTATTGAACCGCCACCGAGGCCGCGTTGGGGAAGACGTCCCAGCTGGTCGGGACGATGTGCCGCCACTGGCCCGTGACGAACAGCAGCACATAGAAGACGGCGCCGTTGACGAGCCACAGCACGTCCACCCCGAGGTGCCACCAGCGGGCCAGCCCGATCGAGTGCCGGAACCCCGGCAGACCGAATTGTGGTGGCAGGGCGACGGTGTCGGCGTTAGCCGTCCACAGCTCGTCGTCCGGCACCGGCGGGCCCACCCGCAGCCATTCGTCCTTGCCCGGGGTCGCGTTGCGGCTGAAGTAGAGCCGGGGATGGTCGCAGAGGATCTGGATCCCCGTCCTGATGATGAACATCATCATGAAGAGGTTGAAGAAATGGGTCCAACCGATCCACGCCGGGAGGCCGGGTGTCACACCGGAACTGTCCGTCCCGGGATAACGCTGGATGAAGGACTGCACCGCCGGCATGTTGTGCAGGCCTTTGCCGACGGCCACCCCGGCGACCAGCAGGGCAAACCCGATGGGGATCAGCCAGAGCAGGTTGAACCAGCGGTCGCGGCCGATGCGCAGCTTCGGAGCGGTCGCGCGCCTGGTGAGGTCGAAACCGCCGCCATAGGTCTCGACGTCGATGATGTCTTCGGCGGTGTGAATCTCGCTGCGGTAGTCCGGCGGGGACTCCAGCGGCGTGCCCACTGCCAGTGTCGATACATTGCCGTTCGGTGCTGCCCGCCCCCCGGTGAGTCCGGCGGAAGCGACGCCCGGGTTCCGATGTTCGGTGTTCGTCACGCGGCCGAAAATACACGGACCGACTTGTATAAATTGGACACGATCAGGAAGAACTGCTGCGTCCGCGGGCTCGCCGGGACCTACGGCCGCCGGCCCCGGGCCGACGTGGGCAAAATTCGCCCCGACGCTGGCCGAGATAACCGCAATCGCTCAACAAACACGACGTTACTTCCGCAGATTCGGATCATGGACGGCCGCTGTGAGTTTGCGCAAAGTCTTCTGCAAGCTCGCTAGATCAGGTCGTGTCGGCGTACCCGGCGGACCACACGGGTCTCAATCGCGTTGATGGTCAACGCCCGGCGGGCGATCCGCCAGCGGTCGGTCAGCTCGTATTCGTCGTCGTAGCGCAGATGCCAGACCACGTCGACAAGCTCGTCACCACGCTGGTCCCAATGGTGCGCGATGCACGCGACGCGTCCGCGCGCGGTGCCCGGCCGGGCGGCCTGGTCGTACACCTCGCCGATGATGGCGTGCTCGGTCCGAATGAGCGCCGCGACGGCGGCGACCGCGCCGGCGATGGCGTCTCGACCCCGGTGCGAACGGACCGGCTCCAGCGCCTTCGGCGGGTCGGCCACCACCAGCACGGCTGCGTCGGTGAACAGCGCTGCAGCGGAGTCGAATTGGCGCTCGTCGACGTGCGCGGCGTATCGGTGCACCACGTCGCTCAGGGCGGCTAGGTCATCGGTCGACAGCGGCATCGGGGTCATGCAATCAGTGACAGGCGTTGCGCACATGCCGACAGCAGATCCTTGGCCTGCTCGATGTCGGTGGTCGGCGGCATGGCCAGCACAAGCCGGTCGGCGCCCTGCTCGACGAGTCCGCCGGCGCGGTCGGCGTCGATCTTGTTGACCGCGTGGCCCAATGACACTTCGAGGGTAGCCGGATCGCGGCCGGCCGACGACGCCTCGTCGCGCATGACCGCGATCAACGACGCCAGGGCGGGCCCGGTCACGCCGAGCGGCTGAAGGCCGTCACCGAGCCGGCCCGCGCGGCGCGCCGCCGCTCGGCTGTGCCCGCCGATATGGATCGGGAGGCGGGGACCCGCAACGGGTTTGGGGTAGCACATGACGTTGTCGAAGCTGAAGAACTCGCCGTGGTGAGAGGCCCCGTGCGGGTGGTCGGCCCAGAGCGCCCGCAAGACGGCCAGCTGCTCGTCGGCTCGGCGGCCGCGGTCCTCGAAATCGGCACCGCACGCCTCGAGCTCCTCCCTGAGCCATCCCACGCCCACGCACAGTCGTAGCCGCCCGCCCGATAACGCGTCCACGGTGGCGGCCCGCTTGGCCAGGACCACCGGGTGATGGTTCGGCAGCACCAACACGCCGGTGGCCAGCCCCAGGGTGGTGGTGCGGCCGGCCAGGAAGGCCAGCAGGTCCAGCGGGTCGGGGATGGGGCAGTCGGCGGCCAAGCCGACGCGCCCGGAACTGTCATAGGGATAGACGCTGTCGTAGCGGGTGACCAGCACCGTGTGCTCCACGACGACGATCGACTCGAAACCGCATCGCTCCAGGTGACCCGCGAAGGCCGCCATCCATTCCGGATCCGCGGTGACGCCGTCGGCGACCGGGGCCACCACTGAGACCTTCATGGCCTCAGAAGCTAACAGGCGCGCTTTCGGCCGCCGCGGGCGCGATTGCGTGGCGCACGGCCTCGGCCAGGGTGGCCGCCCGGGCATCGGTGAACACGTCCTCGAGCATCATCGGGCGGCCTTCCGGGCCGGTCAGCGGAATCCGCCAGTTGGGGTATTCGTCGGTGGTGCCGGGCTGATTCTGGGTCCGGCGGTCGCCCACCGCGTCGGTCAGCGCCACGCCCACCAGGCGCGACGGTGTCCGTCCCAGGTACCGATACAGGGCAAGGACGACGCTGTCCGCGTCGGTCTCGCCGTCATCGAGCAACCCCACCCGGCGCAATTCGGCCATCCAGGCTGCCAATTGGGCCCGGTCGGAGGCGAGTTCGTCCTCGGCGGGGCGGGTGAGCAATCCGAGGCTTTCGCGTAACCGCACGTGGTCACCCGCCAGGTAGCCGGCGGTCGGCGGCAGATCGTGGGTGGTCACCGAGGACAGGCAGTACTCCCGCCAGCGCTCGGCCGGCAGGGGACCACCGTTACCGTCGCGGTCCAACTCGAACCACAGGATCGACGTGCCGAGCAGTCCGCGCAACAACAGATAGTCACGCACCCAGGGCTCGACGGTGCCAAGGTCCTCGCCGACCACCAGCGCCCCGGCGCGGTGTGCTTCCAGGGCGACGATGCCGATCATCGCTTCGTGGTCGTAACGCACGTAGGTGCCCTCCGTGGGCGGCGCCCCTTCCGGGATCCACCACAGGCGGAACAACCCGATGATGTGGTCGATGCGCACGCCGCCGGCATGCCGCAGCACCGCACGGATCAGCGCCCGAAAGGGGCGGTACTCCTCCTCATCCAGCCGATCGGGCCGCCACGGCGGCTGAGACCAGTCCTGGCCGAGCTGATTGAACTCGTCCGGTGGCGCGCCGGCGGTGACGCCCAGCGCCAACACGTCTTGCAGCGCCCACGCGTCGGCCCCGTGGGGATGCACGCCGACCGCCAGGTCGTGCATCACGCCCAGCGCCATTCCGGCCCGGACGGCCCGCGACTGTGCCGAGGCCAGTTGCTCGTCGAGTTGCCACTGCAGCCACCGATGGAAATCGACTGTACCCGAATGCTTTTCGGCGAACGCGGCGACGTCGGGCGCGTGCGGATGCTGCAGCGATTGCGGCCAGGAGTGCCAGTCGGCACCGTGCTTCTCGGCCAGGGCACACCAGATGGCGAAGTCGTCGAGCGCGCCGCCCTCGCGGGCCAGGAAGGCTTGGTAGGACAACTCACGGCCCGCCGACCGCGGCACCCGGTGCAACAGCTCGAGCGCGGCGCGCTTCGCCGCCCACGCACCGTCGCGGTCGATGGCGTCGAGTCGAGCGGCTCGCTGTTGCGCCTCGGAGCGCAGCCGCCGCACCCGGCTGCGCTTGGGCAGCTCGGCGAACTCGGGAATCGCCTCGACGTGCAGATAAATCGGGTTGATGAAGCGCCGCGACGTCGGCAGATAGGGCGACGGTTCCATGGGGCGCGTCGGGGCGGCCGCGTGCAGGGGATTGACCAACAAATAGTCGGCGCCGTGCCGCGACGCCGACCACACCGCCAGGTCGGCCAGATCGGTCAGATCGCCGACGCCCCACGACTGTTTGGAGCGCACGCTGTAGAGCTGAGCGGCCATCCCCCAGGCTCGGCGGGCGCCGAGCCGCTCGGGCAGCCCGAGCCAGTCCGGCGTCACGATCAGCGCGGTGCTGGTCTCCCCGTCGGAGGAACGCAGATGCACCCGGTGATAGCCCAGCGGCAGGTCGGCCGGCAGCACGAAGCTGGCCTCACCGACCCAGCGGTCGCCCAGGTCGAACGGCGGGGTGAAGTTGTCGACCTGCTGGATCCCGCCGCGCACCGTGCCGTCCTCGAGCTGCAACCAGACCTCGGCGGGATCGCCGTGGGTCACGTGCACCCAGAACCGCGTCTGCTCACCGGTGCGGCCGACGATCGTGGCCGGCAACCGCCGCGTCCAGTGCGACCGCAGCTTGGCGGCCAGGGCCACGTTGCGCTCCTGCTCGGTGGCGGCCGGCACGCCCAGCGCGGCCAACACCGCCACCAGCGTGGATGCCGGAACCGGCACCCGCCGCCCGGTCCAGTCGTCGTACTCGGTCGCGATGCCGTATCTCCTGGCAAGTTCGACCAGCGACGGCGCGAGCTCACTCATACCGCACATCTTGCTGCCAGAATTCGCCGCCCGACCAATCGGGGAGAGGCGCCCACCGGCCGGCGTGCGCCCACCCCCCGTTTTGCCGGCCCTGCCGCGCCCGTTCGTTCGCGTCGGCGTGCACGCTCAACAGGACGAGCCGGGCGTTCGCCATTACGATGCCCTGAGGAGACATGAGGAGTCCGGGCGGGGATCGGCGGGGGAATCCGATAGTGCCAGTTCAGCGGCGCCTGGCGCGGTGCGGGCCCGGCGCGATCCGGCAAATCGCGCACGACCGGACACCTACAGATAAAGGAATGTGGCAGCGAACGCCATCGGCGCCGCGTGGCGAGGCCCGTACGGGTGCCTTACGGTTGTCGATGTAATTCGCGCAGCGGATATTTACGACGGACAATATCCAGGCGTTCTAGCAGACCGGATGGTGAATTAACGTGGCGGAAGAGAGTCGCGGACAACGCGGGTCGGGGTACGGCCTCGGGTTGTCGACGCGGACGCAGGTGACCGGCTACCAGTTCCTCGCTCGTCGCACCGCAATGGCCCTCACCCGGTGGCGTGTCCGCATGGAGGTCGAGCCGGGCCGGCGGCAGACGCTGGCCGTGGTGGCCTCGGTCTCGGCGGCGCTGGTGATCTGCCTGGGCGCTCTGCTCTACTCGTTCCTCAGCCCGGCGGGCCAGGTCGGGGATTCGCCGATCATCGCCGACCGCGACTCCGGGGCGCTCTACGTCCGCGTGGGCGACAAGCTGTACCCGGCGCTGAACCTGGCTTCGGCGCGGTTGATCACCGGTCGCCCGGACAACCCGCACCTGGTCAAGTCCAACCAGATCGCGAGCCTGCCGCGCGGCCCGCTGGTCGGCATCCCCGGCGCGCCGTCGAACTTCCACCCCACGGCCCCGTCCACGTCGTCGTGGCTGGTGTGCGACACCGTCGCCACCTCGACCGGTGTCAGCGCGCCGTCCGGCGTGACGGTGACCGTGATCGACGGGAACCCCGACCTCAGCAACCACCGGCACGTCCTCAACGGGACGGACGCCGTGGTGCTGAGCTACGGCGGGGATGCCTGGGTGATCCGGGAGGGCCGCCGGTCCCGGATCGACGCGACGAACCGATCGGTGCTGTTGCCGCTGGGCCTGACGCCGGAGCAGGTCGGCCAGGCGAAGCCCATGAGCCGCGCGTTGTTCGACGCGCTGCCGGTGGGCCCGGAGCTGACCGTGCCCCAGGTGCAGAACGCCGGCGCGGCCGCGTCGTTCCCGGGTGCGCCCGGCCCGATCGGCACCGTGATCGTCACGCCGCAAATCAGTGGGCCGCAACAGTATTCACTGGTGCTGGCCGACGGCGTGCAGACACTGCCGCCGCTGGTGGCTCAGATCCTGCAGAACGCCGGGCCGGGCAACACCAAGCCGGTGACCGTGGAACCGTCCGCCCTGGCGAAGATGCCCGTGGTCAACAAGCTGGACCTGTCCTCCTACCCGGACGCCCCGCTCAACGTGGCGGACATCCGCGAGAACCCGGCGACCTGCTGGTGGTGGCAGAAGACCTCGGGGGAGAACCGGGCCCGCATCCAGGTCATCTCCGGCGCGACCATCCCGGTCGCCGCCAAGGATGAGAGCAAGGTGGTGTCCCTGGTCAAGGCCGACACCACCGGCCGCGAGGCCGACCAGGTCTTCTTCGGGCCCGACTACGGCAACTTCGTGGCCGTCACCGGCAACGACCCCGGCGCCAAGACGACGGAATCGCTGTGGTGGCTGACGGACGCGGGGGCCCGGTTCGGCGTCGACGACACCCGGGACGTCCGCGAGGCGTTGGGCCTCAAGACGAAACCGAGCCTGGCGCCCTGGGTGGCGCTCCGACTGCTCCCGCAAGGGCCGACCTTGTCGCGGGCCGACGCGCTCGTGGAGCACGACACCCTACCGATGGATATGTCCCCAGCAGAATTGGCGGTACCTAAGTGAAACGCGGGTTTGCCCGGCCGACGCCGGAGAAGCCTCCGGTCATCAAGCCGGAGAACATCGTCCTCCCTACACCCCTGAGCATTCCGCCTCCGGAGGGCAAGCCCTGGTGGCTCGTGGTGGTCGGCGTGTTGGTGGTCGGCCTGCTGATCGGCATGGTCGGCATGACCTTCGCCAGCGGCTCGCACGTGTTCGGCGGCGCCGGCGCCATCTTCCCGATCTTCATGATCGGCGGCGTCGCGATGATGATGTTCGGCGGCCGGTTCGGCGGTCAGCAGCAGATGAGCCGGCCCAAGCTGGACGCGATGCGCGCCCAGTTCATGCTGATGCTGGACATGCTGCGCGAGACCGCCCACGAGTCCGCGGACAGCATGGACGCCAACTACCGGTGGTTCCACCCGGCGCCGACCACGCTGACCGCCGCGGTGGGCACGTCGCGGATGTGGGAACGCAAGCCCGACGGCAAGGACCTCAACTTCGGTGTGGTGCGGGTCGGCGTCGGCATGACGCGGCCCGAGGTGACCTGGGGTGAGCCGCAGAACATGCCCACCGACATCGAGCTGGAGCCGGTGACCGGTAAGGCGCTGCAGGAATTCGGTCGCTACCAGAGCGTCGTCTACAACCTGCCCAAGATGATCTCGTTGCTGGTCGAGCCCTGGTATTCGCTCGACGGTGAGCGGGAGCAGGTCCTGGGGCTCATGCGGGCGATCGTCTGCCAACTGGCGTTCTCGCACGGCCCCGACCACGTGCGGATGGTCGTCGTCAGCTCGGATCTGGACGAATGGGACTGGGTCAAGTGGCTGCCGCACTTCGGTGACCCGCGCCGCCAGGACGCCGCCGGCAACGCGCGGATGGTCTACGCGTCGGTGCGCGAGTTCGCCGCCGAGCAGGCCGAATTGTTCGCCGGCCGCGGCTCTTTCACGCCCCGGCACGCGAGCTCGTCGGCGCAGACCCCGACGCCCCACACGGTGATCGTCGCCGACGTCGTCGACCCGCAGTGGGAGTTCGTGATCAGCGCCGAAGGCATCGACGGGGTGACGTTCTTCGACCTGACCGGGGCGTCGATGTGGACAGCGGTCCCCGAGCGCACCCTGCGGTTCGACGACAAGGGCGTGATCGAGGCGCTGCCCCGCGACCGCGACACCTGGATGGTGATCGACGAGAAGCCCTGGTTCTTCGCGCTCACCGACCACATCAGTGTCGCGGAGGCGGAGGAGTTCTCCCAGGCGCTGGCCCACTGGCGGCTCGCCGAGGCCTACGAAGAGATCGGCCAG
>NZ_LZKD01000256.1:0-43720 GCF_001668695.1 Mycobacterium sp. E2497 | reverse complement strand
TCGGGCCTCGGCGACCAGCAGCTTCTTGACGATGTGGCCCTTGATGTCGAGGCCGAGAATGTTCTTGGCGTGTTCGTGAACGTGTTCGGGGGTATCACCTCGTGCGACGCCGTTGCCAACGGAATCGTGACCGCCCTGAACATGCTCGGTGACGAGGCCAACAAGCCGCTCGTGGTGCGGCTCGACGGCAACAACGTCGACGAAGGACGCCGCATCCTGGCCCAAGCCAACCACCCGCTGGTGATCCAGGCCGAGACCATGGACGCCGGTGCCGACAAAGCCGCCGAGCTGGCGAACAAGTAAGGGAGCCAACGAATGTCGATCTTCCTGAACAAGGACTCGAAGGTCATCGTCCAGGGCATCACCGGCGGCGAGGGCACCAAGCACACCGCGCTGATGCTGAAGGCCGGCACGCAGGTGGTGGGCGGGGTGAACGCCCGCAAGGCGGGCACCACCGTCTCGCACGTCGACCCAGTCGGCAAGGACGTCGAGCTGCCGGTATTCGGCAGCGTCGCGGAGGCGATGAAGGAGACCGGCGCCAACGTGTCGGTCGGCTTCGTGCCGCCGAAGTTCGCCAAGGACGCCATGATCGAGGCCATCGACGCCGAGATCCCGCTGCTGGTGGTCATCACCGAGGGAGTCCCGGTGCAGGACACCGCATATGCGTGGGCGTACAACCTGGACAAGGGCCACAAGACGCGCATCATCGGGCCGAACTGCCCCGGCATCATCACCCCGGGTGAGGCGTTGGCCGGCATCACGCCCGCCAACATCAGCGGCCCCGGACCCGTCGGCCTGGTGTCCAAGTCCGGGACGCTGACCTACCAGATGATGTACGAGCTGCGCGATTTCGGGTTCTCCACGTCGATCGGCATCGGCGGTGACCCGGTGATCGGCACCACCCACATCGACGCCATCGAGGCCTTCGAGAAGGACCCCGACACCAAGGTCATCGTGATGATCGGCGAGATCGGCGGCGATGCCGAGGAGCGTGCGGCCGACTACATCAAGGCCAACGTGAGCAAGCCGGTCGTCGGCTATGTCGCGGGATTCACTGCGCCGGAAGGCAAGACGATGGGCCACGCCGGCGCCATCGTGTCCGGTTCGTCGGGCACCGCGGCCGCCAAGAAGGAAGCCCTGGAGGCGGCCGGCGTCAAGGTGGGCAAGACCCCGTCGGAGACCGCCGCCCTGGCCCGGGAGATCCTGCAAAGCCTGTAGGGGCTGTGGCGATCGGCAGCGCGGCGTCGCCGGGCGAGGCGGGTCGCCACCGTCGAGGCTGCGAGGGCCCCGGATTTGGCCGGGGCCCTGTCCCAGGTAGATAGTGGTTCTATGAATCTCGACCCGAACACGCCGGTCATCGTCGGTGTGGGGCAGTTCACCGAGCGCATCGAGGACTCCGGCTACCGCGGGATGTCCTCGGTGGAACTGGCCACCGCGGCGGCGCGGGCCGCACTGCATGACTGTGGGGCCGACGCCACCACCGTCGCCGCGTCCATCGACACCGTCGCCGCGATCCGGCAGTTCGAACTCTCCGGGCGCACACCCGCGCCGATGGGCAAGTCCAACAACTACCCGCGTTCGGTGGCCCAGCGCATCGGTGCTGCACCAGCCCGCGCGCTTCTCGAACCCATCGGCGGTCAGGGCCCGCAGCATCTGGTCACTGAGTTCGCCGGCGTCATCGCCTCGGGTGCGGCCGAGGTCGTGATGATCTTCGGCTCCGAGAACACTTCCAGCATCCGCTATTTCGCCGACAAGGAGAAGCCGGACCATTCCGACACGGTCGAGGGCTCCCTCGAAGACCGGGGCTTCGGCTACGAGGGCCTGTTCGACGACTACACCGTCGCGCATGGCTTGGTCGGTGCGCCGGCCCAGTACGGGCTGCTGGAGAACGCGCGCCGTGCCCGACTGGGCTTGAGCGTCTCGGACTACCGGCGCCAGATGGGCGAGTTGTTCGCTCCGTTCACCAAGGTGGCGGCGAAGAACCCGTTCGCATCCTCCCCGGTGGAGCGCACCGTCGACGAGCTCATCACCGTCACCGCGTCCAACCGGATGATCTGTGATCCGTACCCGAGGCTGCTGGTGGCCCGTGACCAGGTCAATCAAGGTGCGGCCGCGCTGCTGATGTCGGTGGCCGCGGCCCGCAGGCTCGGCGTGCCCGAGGAGCGCTGGGTGTTCTTGCACGGCCACGCCGACATGGTGGATCAGCCGCTGCTCGACCGCCTCGACCTGACGCACAACTCGGCTTCGGTGCTGGCGGTCCGGGAAGCACTCGCCGGCGCCGCCGTCGGCATCGACGACATCTCGACCTTCGACCTCTACAGCTGCTTCCCGGTGCCGGTGTTCAACTTCTGCGACGGGACGGGCCTGGCCACCGACGACCCGCGCGGGCTGACGCTCACCGGGGGCCTGCCGTACTTCGGCGGGCCGGGCAACAACTACTCACTGCACGGCATCGCCGAAACGGTCAGCGAAATGCGCGACCGGCCAGGCCAATTCGGCCTGGTCGCCGCCAACGGCGGGATCATGAGCAAGTACTCGGTCGGGGTGTACTCGACCACCCCGGTGAACTGGAAGCCCGACAACAGCGCCGCGCTGCGTGCCGAGGTCGCCGCCCGTCCCAAGATGCCGGTGAGCGTCAAGGCCGACGGTCCGGCAACCATCGAGACCTACACCGTCCGTTACGACTGGCCGGTACACACCGGCCTCATCGTCGGCCGTCTCGACGGCGACGGCAGCCGCTTCCTGGCACTGAGCGAGGACCCCGATCTGGTCGGGCTGCTCAGCAACGGCGAGCCGCTAGGGGCTTCGATCGTGGTGCGGTCGACGGAGAAGGACAACCGGGCCGCGCTGGCCTGAGGCGCGGAGACGAGGGATCGCCTAGCTTCCTTCGGCTTGGGTCTCATCGTTGGCGCTGTCGTCTGTTTCGGCCTCGTGAGTCCTTGGGCCGCTTTGATTCATCGTCGCCATCAAACCCTGCCGGAAGGTGGCTCCACGTTGCCCGCCTGTGGCATCAAGGCTGGTTGTCGACGGCGAAGCCGGAACCGGCTCAACTGTCGGAGCGGTCATCGCCCAGGTCGGCGGGACCGACAGTGACCCGAGCAGCCCCGCCTTGCCCACGTCGGCACACACCACCCGACCATCGGTCAAGGCGTCCAGCCAGGGCCGAGGGTTGACACGCCCCAACGCTTCGGGGGTGTCCCCCGTCATTCGGGGGCAGCCGCCAGGTCAATCCCGGACAGGCTACGAGCCCATTCCGCGAGCCCCTCCGCATTGAGCTGAGGTTGAATTCCCGAGGTTCCCGCCAGCCCCGGTGAACCCGCCAGCCCAGTAGGAATGACACCGGGCGTCGTAGCCGACGGAACCGGCGTCAGGCCGACGACGACGGTCTGGCCGGGGGCAACGCCGGCGCCGGTGGGGGTGATGGTGAACGACCCGACGATGGCCGAGCTGCCGGGGCCGTAGGTGATGGTTCCGCCGGAGCCGTGGCCGATGGTCACCGAGCTGGCCGGGTCGACGATGAGGATGCCGTTGGCGCCGACGCCGAGGGAGCTGTTGGAGCTGACGCCGAGGGCGCCGTTGGAGCCGACGGTGATGGTGCCGCCGGTTCCGGTGGAGATGGTGCCGCCGGAGCCGACGGAGATGGTGCCGGAGTTGATTGTGACGGTGCCGCCGGAGCCGATGGTGAGGCTGTTGCTGGCGCTGAATGTGCCAGAGAACGTGAGATGGCCGCCGTTGACGGCGAGGGTGCTGCCCGAGCCGACGGAGACGGTGGCGTGGGTGGTGACGCTGACGGTGCCGGAATTGACGGTGACGACGCCGCCGAGTGTGCCGGGGCCGTTAACGGTGAGGGCGCCGCCGGTGCCCACGGTGACGGTGTTGCCTGTGCCGGCGAAGGTGAGAGTGCTGCCCTGCTGCACGACGAGGCGGCCGCCGCCGCCGACATTGACGGTGGCGGCGGCGCCGGCGCCGACGTTGATGGTGCCGGTCGTGGGGGGGCCGCTACTACCGCCGACGATGGCGCTGCCGCCGGGGCCGGTGAAGTTGAGGGTGCCGCCGGCGCCGACCGTGATGCTGCTGGTGGAGTTGGCCACCGTGAGGCTTTCGCCCTGCTGCAGGGTGAGGGTGCCGCCGGAGGCGACGTTCACGGCGCCGTTGATGGTGGCGTTGCCATTGATGATGACGTGGCTGGTGCCGTCGGCGGTAGTGATCAAGCCGCTGGGGCCGACGGTCAGGTGGCCGCTCGGGCCGACCGTGACGGTGCCGGACGCGTAGGTACCGGGGTTGTAGCTGCCGGGGCCGAGGGTGGGGTCGCCGCCGGACGCGAGGCTCGAGCTCAGCTGCTGGGAGGCGTTGGTGGAGGCCATCTGCACCACCGATTGCGTGCGGGCGCCGGTGGCGTTGCCGGCGGACTGGGCCACCGCGCGGGCCTGGTCAGCCTGCCCGGCAGGGTTGGTGGTGTGCGGAGGCTCGTTAAGCGGCGTCAGGGTGCTCGCGGGCGCCGAAGCAGCGGCGTAGCCGTACATCGCGGCGGCGTCTTGGGTCCACATCTCCATGTACTGGGCCTCGGTGGCCGCGATCGCCGGGGTGTTCTGGCCGAGGAAATTGGTTGCGATCAAGGCCATCAACTGCGCTCGGTTGGCCGCAATCACCGGCGGGGGCACGGTCATCGCAAACGCCGCTTCGTAGGCCGCCGCCGCCGTGTAGGCCTGGGCGGCGGTCTGCCCGGCCTGAGCGGCGGTAAGAGATAGCCACTCCACATAGGGTGTGGCCGCGGCCGTCATCAGCATTGACGACGGACCCGACCACGCTTGCCCGGTCAACCCCGCGACCACCGACGAGTAGTCGCTGGCTGTGGACTCCAACTCGGCGGCCAGGGCGTCCCAGCCCGCCGCGGCTTCCAGCATTGGACCGGCTCCGGGGCCGGCATACATCAGACCGGAATTGACCTCTGGCGGCAGCGATGCGAAGTCCATAGCCTTTTTCCCTATTCAGATTCGTAATCGTCGAACTGATCTCGACAGCGCCTCAAACCACATAGCTATGTTCTGAAATCGTGTAATTACGTATATAGGGTCTAAAGTCCTATAGGCGCGTTGCCGCGCTGCCTACTCAGTGAAAATGTCTGGGACGTGCCATCTTTCGGCTATCGCAACCGCTGGTTCATACAAAGTTCCGCGACACATAAACCACGTGAACGACACGCCGGTGCCGGTCGCCGTGGTTTATGTCTGGCGGATACGAAGGGCTGTCAGACGAGAGCCGCCAGCTTGCCGGCCAGCCGCTCCACATAAGCGGCGACCTCGTCGTCGGACTTATCCGGCAGGCCGAACAGCACCTCGGTCACGCCGAGCTCGGCCCACTTGGCGAGCTTCTCGGGCACCGGCTTGAAGTCCAGGGCGACGATCTGCGGGGCACCGTCGCGGCCGGCGGCCGCCCAGGTGTCCTGCAGCAACTTCACCGGCTCGTCGATGTCGAAGTCGCGGGGCGTGGTGATCCAGCCGTCGGCGCTGCGGGCGATCCACTTGAAGTTCTTCTCGTTTCCGGCTGCGCCGACCAGCACCGGAATGTGCGGCTGAACGGGTTTGGGCCACGCCCAGCTGGGCCCGAACTTGACGAACTCGCCGTCGTAGGCGGCTTCCTCCTCGGTCCACAGCTCGCGCATGGCTTCGATGTATTCGCGCAGCATGGTGCGGCGGCGGGCGGGCGGCACGCCGTGGTCGGCGAGCTCATCGGTGTTCCAGCCGAATCCGACGCCGAGGCTGACGCGCCCGCCGGACAGATGGTCGAGGGTCGCAATGCTTTTCGCCAGCGTGATCGGGTCGTGCTCGACGGGCAGCGCCACCGCGGTGGACAGCCGGACCCGCGACGTGACGGCGCAGGCCGCCCCCAGGCTTACCCATGGGTCTAGCGTCCGCATATAGCGGTCGTCGGGCAGCGACGCGTCGCCGGTCGTCGGGTGCGCCGCCTCGCGCTTGATCGGGATGTGGGTGTGTTCCGGCACGTAAAAGGTCGTGAAGCCGTGTTCGTCGGCAAGTTTCGCGGCCGACGCCGGAGAGATGCCGCGGTCGCTGGTAAAAAGCACAAGCCCGTAATCCATGGGGTGAATTAGAACGTGTTCTACCTCCGCTGGGCAAGCTCCCGTCGCGGCGGCACGGATCGGCGGCGGTCCGGTGTCCGTGCCGGTCGCCACGGCACCGGCATCGCGAAGTGCGCTAGCGTGGTTGATCGATCGCGTCGCAACGCAAGCGCCGGGCACGGCGGTTACGAAACGGCGCGCCCGCAAGCACAGGGTCGCGACGCAACTGTGGCGCCCGCAAAGGCACTTCAAAGGCACTGGAAGCAACAGGAGGAGCCATGACCTACTCGCCCGGCAGCCCCGGATACCCGACCGCGCCGCCTGGCGGCTCCTACGCAGGCAGCACACCGTCGTTCACCAAGGACGACGACGGCGCCAGCAAGCTCCCGCTCTACCTGAACATCGCGGTGATCGTCCTCGGACTCGCGGTGTACCTGCTGAACTTCGGGCCGACCTTCACGATTGGCGCCGACCTCGGCCCGGGCGTCGGCGGCCGCGCCGGTGACGCGGGCACGGCCGTCATCGTCGCGGTGCTGGCGGCGCTGCTCGCGGGCCTGAGCCTGGTGCCCAAGGCCAAGAGCTACGCGGGAATCGTCGCGGTCATCGCGGTCCTGGGTGGCTTGCTCGCCATCACCGAGACCATCAACCTGCCCGCCGGCGTCTCGGTCGGCTGGGCGATGTGGCCTCTGGTGGCCTGCGCCGTGCTCCAGGCGATCGCCGCCGTCGTCGTCGTTCTCTTGGAAGCGGGTGTCATCACGGCGCCGACGCCGCGGCCGAAATACGACCCGTACGCCCAGTACGGTCAGTACGGCCAATACGGGCAGTACGGCCAGCAGCCCTACTACGGCCAGCAGCAATCGCCGCAGCACCCCGGGTACGGGTCGCAGTACGGCGGATACGGGGCCGGCCAGGGCCCGACCCAAACCGCGGTTCCGACCGGCGGTTTCGGCGCCCAGCCCGCGCCGCAGTCCGGGCCTCAGCAGGCCGCGCAGCAAGGTCCGTCCACGCCGCCCACCGGCTTCCCGAGCTTCAGCCCGCCCCCTGCGGCCGGTGCCGGCTCCGAGGGCTCGTCGTCCAACTACTCCAACCAGGCCGGGGGCCAGCAGCCCTACGGCCAGGAGCAGCAGTCGCCTTCGTCGCAGTCTGGCCCAGCGCCGTCCTAACGGCGCGCCTGCGCGCCTAGTCGGGGACGTGCGCCAAGAGTGACACGGGTGGAAAACGGCCGGCCAGCGGGCGCCCGCCAGGCGCGTGACCTAGTCCGAGTTGCGTTCGGACCGGCGGTGGTGGCCCTGGTCATCATCGCCGCGGTCACGTTGCTGCAGTTGTTGATCGCCAACAGCGACATGACCGGGGCGCTGGGCGCGATCGCCAGCATGTGGCTCGGCGTGCACCAGGTGCCGATTTCCATCGGCGGCCGCGAATTGGGCGTCATGCCGCTACTGCCGGTGCTGCTGATGATCTGGGCCACGGCGCGCAGCACGGCGCGGGCCATCTCCCCGTATTCCTCGTGGCTGGTGGTCCGCTGGGTCGTCGCGTCCGCGCTGGGCGGCCCCCTGCTGATCGCGGCGATCGCCTTGGCCGTCATCCACGACGCGTCGTCGGTGATCACCGAGCTGCAGACGCCCAGCGCCCTGCGCGCGTTCGCCAGCGTTCTGGTCGTGCATGCCGTCGGCGCCGCGATCGGCGTGTGGTCCCGGGTGGGACGACGGGCGCTGGCGGCGTCGTCGCTGCCGCCGTGGCTGGGCGACGCCCTGCGCGCCGCGTCCGCGGGTGTGCTGGCGTTGCTCGGGCTGTCCGGCATGGTCACGGCGGCCTCGCTGGTGGTGCATTGGGCGACCATGCAAGACCTCTACGGGATCACCGATTCGATCTTCGGGCAGTTCAGCCTCACGGTGCTGTCGATCTTGTACGCACCCAACGTCATCGTCGGCACCTCGGCGATGGCCGTCGGGTCCAGCGCCCACCTCGGATTCGCGACGTTCAGTTCGTTCACCGTGTTCGGCGGCGACATCCCGGCGCTGCCGATCCTGGCCGCCGCCCCCCGGCCGCCGCTCGGGCCGGTATGGGTCGCGCTGCTGATCATCGGGGCGTCGTCCGGGGTGGCGGTCGGGCAACAATGCGCTCGGCGCGCGCTGCCGCTGATCCCGGCGATGGCCAAGCTGCTGATCGCCTCGGCCGCGGGGGCGTTGGCGATGTCCTTGCTCGCCTACGGCGGCAGCGGCCGGCTGGGAAACTTCGGCGATGTCGGCGTCGACCAGGGCGCCCTGCTGGTCGGGGTGTTCTTCTGGTTCTCGGTCGTGGGCGGGATCACGCTGTTCATGACCGGCGGCGTCCGGGCGCGGCCCCGGCGGCCCAAGCCCAAGCCCGCGCCCGCCGCGGCCGCGCCCGCGGACTTTGCGGAGATCTTCGACGAGCCGGACGGCGAAACGATCGAAGAGGCCCCGGCGGATCTCGCCGATCCCGACGAGGTCGCCGCTGACGACGCGCCCGTCAGCGACGACGACGCGGCGATCACCGGCGACGAGGTCGCGCCGCCCCCCGGCGACGGGGAGCCGACCGCGACCGACCGCGACCACGGCGAGTAGCTCCCACTAGGCTTTCTCCCTGTGCCCGAACCGCTCCATGTGCCCCCGAGCGCGCCGGCGCGGGTGGTGGTGCTGGCATCGGGCACAGGGTCGCTGCTGAGCTCCCTGCTCGACGCCGCGGCCGGCGAGTACCCGGCCCGGGTGGTGGCGGTGGGCGCCGATCGCGACTGCCCGGCCCTCGAGATCGCCGCGGGGGCCGCGCTGCCGACCTTCACCGCCCGCCTCGGCGACCACCCCGACCGCGCCGCCTGGGACGCGGCTATCACCGAGACCACCGCGGCCAACTCGCCCGACCTGGTGGTGTCGGCGGGGTTCATGAAAATACTTGGGCCGCAATTCCTTTCCCGATTCTACGGGCGGATCGTCAACACGCATCCGGCCTTGCTGCCGGCCTTCCCCGGGGCGCACGGGGTCGCCGACGCGTTGGCCTACGGCGTCAAGGTCACAGGCTGTACGGTGCACCTGGTGGACGCCGGGACGGACACCGGGCCGATCCTGGCCCAGCAGGCCGTGCCGGTGCTCGACGGCGACAGCGTCGAGACCCTGCACGAACGCATCAAGGTCACCGAGCGGAAGCTCCTGGTGGACGTGGTGGCCGGGATCGCGACCGGCGGCCTGACCCTGGTCGGGAGAACAGCGACGATCGGACGAAAGGCGAGCAACCGATGAGCACCGACGACTGGCCGGAAACGGCGAAAAGGCCGATCCGCCGCGCGTTGATCAGCGTCTACGACAAGACCGGCCTGGTCGAACTCGCCCAAGGGCTGGCGGACGCGGGCGTCGAGATCGTGTCGACCGGGTCGACGGCGAAGACCATTGCCGACAAAGCGATTCCGGTCACCCGGGTGGAGGAGCTGACCGGCTTCCCCGAGGTGCTCGACGGCCGGGTCAAGACGCTGCACCCGCGGGTGCACGCCGGGCTGCTCGCGGACCTTCGCAAGGCCGAGCACGCCGCGGCGCTCGAGGAACTCGGGATCGCCGCCTTCGAACTCGTCGTCGTCAACCTCTACCCGTTCAGCGAGACCGTGGACTCGGGCGCCAGCCTCGACGAGTGCGTCGAGCAGATCGACATCGGCGGGCCGTCGATGGTCCGCGCGGCCGCGAAGAACCATCCAAGCGTGGCGGTGATCACCGACCCGCGCGGCTACGACGGCGTGCTCGCCGCGGTGCGGCACGGCGGCTTCACCCTCGCCGAGCGCAAGAAGCTGGCCGCGCTGGCGTTTCAGCACACCGCGGAATACGACATCGCCGTCGCGGGCTGGATGGAGTCGACGCTGGCGCCGGAGCACCCACCGACCGCGTTCCCCAAGTGGCTGGGGCGCAGCTGGACCCGCACGGCGATGCTGCGCTACGGCGAGAACCCGCACCAGCAGGCGGCGCTCTACAGCGACCCGGCCGCATGGCCAGGACTGGCGCAAGCCGAGCAGCTGCACGGAAAAGAGATGTCGTACAACAACTTCACCGACGCCGACGCGGCATGGCGGGCCGCCTTCGACCACGAAGAGACCTGCGTCGCGATCATCAAGCACGCCAACCCGTGCGGGATCGCCATCTCGTCCGAATCGGTGGCCGACGCGCACCGCAAGGCCCACGAATGCGATCCGCTGAGCGCCTTCGGCGGCGTCATCGCGGCCAATACCGAGGTCAGCCTCGAGATGGCCGAGTACGTGAGCACCATCTTCACCGAGGTCATCATCGCGCCCGCCTACGCGCCGGAGGCTTTGGAGGCGCTGACGCGCAAGAAGAACATCCGGGTGCTGCTGGCCTCCGAGCCGCTGACCGGCGGCACCGAGCTGCGGCCGATCAGCGGTGGGCTGCTGGTGCAGCAGCGCGACGAGCTCGACGCGCACGGCGACAACCCGGCGAACTGGACCTTGGCTACGGGGTCCCCGGCCGATCCGGCGACGCTGACCGACCTGGTCTTCGCGTGGCGGGCGTGCCGCGCGGTGAAGTCGAACGCCATCGTGATCGCCGGCGGCGGGGCCACCATCGGCGTCGGCATGGGACAGGTGAACCGGGTGGACGCCGCCCGGCTGGCCGTTGAAAGAGGGAATGCGCGCGGCGGCGATCGGGTCAGAGCTGTCGGCGGCGCAGTGGCCGCATCCGACGCGTTCTTCCCGTTCCCTGACGGGCTCGAGACGCTGACGGCCGCCGGCGTGAAGGCGATCGTGCACCCCGGCGGGTCGGTGCGCGACGACGAGGTGACCGCGGCGGCGGCCAACGCCGGCATCACGCTGTATCTGACCGGGGCCCGTCACTTCGCGCACTGAACGTTCGGCGCGTGCGGCGATTGGCCAACGCGTAGCGTGGAGTGGTGCCATCACCCAGCAATCTGCCCCGAACCGTCGGCGAGCTGCGTGCCGCCGGCCACCGTGAGCGGGGAGTCAAACAGGAAATCCGGGAAAATCTGCTGACCGCGCTGGCGGAGGGCGACGAGGTTTGGCCCGGGATCCTGGGTTTCGACGACACCGTCCTGCCCCAGCTCGAGCGGGCGCTCATCGCCGGACACGACTTCGTCCTGCTCGGCGAGCGGGGCCAGGGCAAGACGCGGCTCCTGCGGGCGCTGGTCGGGCTGCTCGACGAGTGGACGCCGGTGATCGCCGGGGCGGAATTGGGCGAACACCCCTACTCACCGATCACACCGGAGTCCATCCGCAAGGCCGCCACCCTGGGCGACGACCTGCCGGTGGAGTGGAAGCACCGCAGCGAGCGCTACACCGAGAAGCTGGCCACGCCGGACACCAGCGTCGCGGACCTGGTCGGCGACATCGACCCGATCAAGGTCGCCGAAGGCCGCAGCCTGGGAGACCCCGAGACCATCGCGTACGGCCTGATCCCGCGCGCGCACCGCGGCATCGTCGCGGTCAACGAGCTTCCCGACCTCGCCGAGCGCATCCAGGTGTCGATGCTCAACGTGATGGAGGAGCGCGACATCCAGGTGCGGGGGTACACGCTGCGCCTGCCGCTGGACGTGTTGGTGGTGGCGAGCGCCAACCCCGAGGACTACACGAACCGCGGTCGCATCATCACCCCGCTCAAAGACCGGTTCGGCGCGGAGATCCGCACCCACTACCCGCTGGAGCTCGACGCGGAGGTGGGCGTGATCGTGCAGGAGGCGCACCTGTCCGCGCTGGTGCCCGACTACCTGATGCAGGTGATCGCCCGGTTCGCCCGGTATCTGCGGGAGTCCAGTTCGGTCGACCAGCGCTCCGGGGTGTCGGCGCGGTTCGCGATCGCCGCGGCCGAAACGGTGGCGGCCGCCGCCCGGCACCGCGGCGCGGTGCTCGGGGAGACCGACCCGGTGGCCCGGGTGGTCGACCTCGGCACGGTGATCGACGTCCTGCGCGGCAAGCTGGAATTCGAGTCCGGTGAGGAGGGCCGCGAGCAAGCCGTGCTGGAGCACCTGCTGCGCCGGGCCACGGCCGACACCGCGTCGCGGGTGCTCGGCGGCATCGACGTGGGGTCGCTGGTGTCCGCGGTCGAGGGCGGTTCGGCGGTCACCACGGGCGAGCGGGTGTCGGCCAAGGACGTGCTGGCCGCGGTTCCGGCCCTGCCCGTGGTGGACAAGATCGCGGCCAAGGTCAACGCCCAGTCCGAGGGCGAGCGCGCCGCCGCGCTGGAGCTCGCGCTGGAAGCCCTGTATCTGGCCAAGCGGATCGACAAGGTGTCCGGGGAGGGCCAAACCGTCTATGGCTGAACCCTTTAAGGGGCACCGCCTACGGTACTCGGCGTACACCGGCGGGCCGGACCCGCTGGCCCCTCCGGTGGACCTGCGCGAGGCCCTCGAGCAGATCGGGCAGGACGTCATGGCCGGCACCTCACCGCGCCGCGCGCTGTCCGAGCTGCTGCGCCGCGGCACCAAGAACATGCCCGGCGCCGACCGGCTGGCGGCCGAGGCGAACCGGCGCCGACGGGAATTGTTGCGCCGCAACAACTTGGACGGCACCCTGCAGGATATCAAGAAGCTGCTCGACGAGGCGGTGCTGGCCGAACGCAAAGAACTGGCCCGCGCGCTCGACGACGACGCCCGCTTCGGCGAACTCCAGCTGGACGCCCTGCCGGCATCGCCGGCCAAGGCCGTTCAGGAGCTCTCCGACTACAACTGGCGCAGCAACGAGGCGCGTGAGAAGTACGACCAGATCAAGGATCTCCTCGGCCGCGAGATGCTCGACCAGCGCTTCGCCGGAATGAAGGAGGCCCTGCAGGGCGCCACCGACGAGGACCGCCAGCGCGTCAACGACATGCTGAACGACCTCAACGATCTGCTGGACAAGCACTCCCGCGGTGAGGACACCCAGCAGGACTTCCAGGATTTCATGAGTAAGCACGGCGAGTTCTTCCCGGAGAACCCGCGCAACGTCGACGAGCTGCTGGACTCGCTGGCCAAGCGCGCCGCGGCCGCGCAACGCTTCCGCAACAGCCTGAGCCCCGACCAGCGGGCGGAGCTGGATGCGTTGGCGCAGCAGGCATTCGGGTCGCCCGCGCTGATGCAGGCGCTGAACCGGCTCGACGCGCATCTGCAGGCCGCCCGGCCGGGGGAGGACTGGACCGGGTCCGAGCAGTTCTCCGGCGACAACCCGTTCGGCATGGGCGAGGGCACGCAGGCGCTGGCCGACGTCGCCGAGCTCGAGCAGCTGGCCGAACAACTCTCGCAAAGCTACCCGGGCGCCACCATGGACGACGTCGATCTCGACGCGCTGGCCCGCCAGCTCGGTGACCAGGCCGCCGTCGACGCGCGCACGCTCGCCGAATTGGAACGGGCGCTGGTCAATCAGGGATTCCTGGACCGGGGTTCCGACGGCCAGTGGCGGCTCTCCCCGAAGGCCATGCGCAGGCTGGGCGAGACGGCGTTACGCGATGTGGCGCAACAGCTTTCCGGTCGGCGCGGCGAGCGCGACCATCGGCGCGCGGGAGCGGCCGGCGAACTCACCGGCGCCACCCGGCCGTGGCAGTTCGGTGACACCGAGCCGTGGAACATCTCCCGAACGCTGACCAACGCGGTGCTGCGGCAGGCGGGAACGGCCACCCTGGACGGCGGTACCGGATCGCTGAAGATCGCCGTGGACGACGTCGAGGTCTCCGAGACCGAGACGCGCACCCAGGCCGCGGTCGCCCTGCTGGTGGACACGTCGTTCTCCATGGTGATGGAGAATCGCTGGCTGCCGATGAAGCAGACCGCGCTGGCGCTCAATCACCTGGTGTGCACGCGATTTCGTTCCGACGCCTTGCAGATCATCGCGTTCGGCCGGTACGCCCGGACGGTGACCGCCGCCGAGCTCACCGGCCTGGAGGGCGTCTACGAGCAGGGCACCAACCTTCATCACGCGCTGGCCTTGGCCGGCCGGCACCTCCGGCGGCACCCCAACGCGCAGCCCGTCGTCCTGGTGGTGACCGACGGTGAGCCCACCGCCCACCTGGAGGACTTCGACGGTGACGGCACCACCGTGTTTTTCGATTACCCGCCGCACCCGCGGACCATCGCCCATACCGTGCGCGGCTTCGACGACATGGCCCGCCTGGGCGCGCAGATCACCATCTTCCGGCTGGGCAGCGACCCCGGCCTGGCCCGGTTCATCGACCAGGTCGCCCGGCGCGTCGAGGGACGCGTCGTGGTGCCCGACCTCGACGGCCTGGGCGCGGCCGTGGTGGGCGACTACCTGCGGTCGCGCCGCCGCTAGCCCGCGCGGGTTGCGGCTAGCCGGCATGCGCTCACTGGCGGTGGCCCGCAGCGTCAATGGACGCCAGCGGCGAAGACACGCACGTCCGGCCTCGGCCAGGCTGGGGTACCGGGTGCGCCCTGGTACCGGGATGCTCGTTGCCGCCGCCGATAGGACCGTGGCCGACCGGGTATAGGACTTCACGAAGGAGGAGATGCATGAGCAAGGTTCCAACGATCGAACTCAACAATGGTGCCGGCATTCCGCAGCTTGGTTTCGGCGTGTTCCAGATCAAGCCCGACCAGACCGCGGCGGCGGTCAAGACAGCGCTCGAGATCGGCTACCGGCACATCGACACCGCCGAGATGTATGGCAACGAATCCGAAGTCGGTCAAGGCATCCGGGACGCGGGTCTCGATCGCGCCGACGTGTTCATCACCAGCAAGCTGAACAACGGGTTCCACAAACCCGACGACGCGCGCCGCGCCTTCGACGGAACGCTCAAGGCCCTCGGGTCCGACTACGTGGACCTGTTCCTCATCCACTGGCCGCTGCCCACGCTCTATGACGGCGACTTCGTCTCGACCTGGAAAGTGTTCGAAGAGTTCGCCCGCGACGGGCGCGCCCGCAGCATCGGCGTCTCGAATTTCCAAGTCCCGCACCTGGTTCGGCTCGCAAACGAAACCGACACCGTCCCGTCGGTCAATCAGATCGAGGTTCATCCCTACTTCGGTAACGAGCAGGTCCGGGCGTACGGACGCGAACACGGCATCGTCACCGAGGCGTGGGCACCGATCGCGCAGGGCAAGGTGCTCGACGATCCGGTGATCAACCGCGTCGCCGAGGCGCGGGGCAGGACGGCGGCGCAGGTGGTGTTGCGCTGGCACATTCAGCGCGGCGACATTGTCTTCCCCAAGTCGGTGACCCCGGAACGGGTTAAGGAGAACTTCGAGATCTTCGATTTCGAATTGGATCACTCCGACATGGACGCGATCTCAGCCCTGGACAAGGGTGAAGCGGGTCGGAACGGGCCCAACCCCGACAAGTTCGATTTCGTGCCCGGCTGACGCTAGCCGCGGGGCCGGCGGGCCTTGCGAACGATGCCGACGGCGCCCCACAGCGAGAAGCCATGGATGTTCACCTTCGGTGCGCCGGGGGTGCCCTGCCCGAGGACGCTGCGGTCGAAGTTGCCCATGACGCCGCGGCCGTGGATCTCGACGTTGACTTCGGGCGGCAGCAAAATTTTCGTCGCACCCATGATCGACATGGCATGGATGTCGACTTCGGTCGAGGTGAAGTCGGCGTAGCGCAGATCCACCACGCCGTTGCCCCACAAGGCGAAGGTGGTCAGCTTCTTGGGCACGTTCCACCGGCCCCGCCGCTCGAAGCCGCTCAACAGAGCCAGCAGCAACGTTGACGGTGCGGGGTTGGGCTTGCCGCCGCGGCGCGGGCTGATGGGTGCGCCCGGCAGATCGGCCCGCAGCTGGTCCAGTTCCGCGTACGTGGTCGCGGCATACGCCCTGGTCAGACGGTCTTCGTAGTCCTTCATCTGCAGCCGGCCCTGCTCGGCCGCGTACGCCAGCAACTGCGCGAGCTGGATGCGATCAGTGTCGGCCGCGCGCGACGATTCGTCGCGCGTGTCGTTCGCATCGCGTTGCGCGGAGTTGCTCATCACCCACGAGCCTACGACGTCCGGCTATTGCCGCAAGAGGATTGGTCAAACTGCAACCTTGACCCGCGCCGGCCGGTTCGGGCGGCGGGGTTTGTTTGACACCTGGCTAACTCGTCCAGCTCGGGGCGCGCTTCTGCAGAAACGCCAGCATGCCCTCGCGGGCTTCGTCGGATACGAAGAGCCGGGCCGACTCTTCGGCGAGCCGTCCGGCGTCGCGGTCGAACCCTTCCAGCACCGCCGCCGTGGTCAGCGCCTTGGAGGCCGCCAGCCCCTGCGGCGAACCGCGGCCCACGTCGGCGAGCAGTCCGCCCACCGCGGCGTCGACGTCCTCGGCGGCCATCGTGATCAGTCCGATGTCCGCCGCCGTGGCGGCGTCGAACGTCTCGCCCGTCAGGTAGTAGCGCGCCGCGGCGCGTGGCGACAGCTTCGGCAGCAGCGTCAGCGAGATGATCGCCGGGGCGACGCCGATTCGGGCCTCGGTCAGGGCGAAGGTGCTGCGCGGCCCGGCGACGGCGATGTCGCAGGCACCGACGAGCCCGAACCCGCCCGCGCGGACATGCCCGTCGATGGCGGCGATGACCGGCAGCGGCGAGGAGACGATGGCCCTCATGACCGCGGTCATCTCGCGGGCCCGCGCGACGGCCATGTCGAAGGGGTCACCCGCGCCGGCCTCACTCAGGTCCGCCCCGGCGCAGAAGGTGTTGCCCGTATGCCCGAGTACGACCGCCCGCACCGCCGCGTCCGCCTGCGCGTCGCGCAGCCCCTGATGCAACTGCTCGACGAGCGCGGTCGAAAGCGCGTTGCGGTTGTGGGGCGAGTTGAGCGTCAGCCGCGCGAACGGGCCCCCGGTCTCGGTGGGACCGGCGTATTCGACCAGCGTTTCCATCAGTACGGCTTCAGTAGCTCCGAGGCAGACCCAGCGATGTCTGCGCCACGAAATTGAGCACCATCTCCCGGCTGACTGGGGCGATCCGCCCGAGCCTGGCCGAGGCGAGCATGGCGGCGACGCCGTACTCCTTGGTCAGCCCGTTGCCGCCCATCGACTGCACGGCCTGATCGACCGAGCGGGTAGCCGCCTCGGCCGCAGCGTATTTGGCCATGTTGGCGGCCTCGGCCGCGCCCGCGTCGTCGCCGCTGTCGTAGAGCGTGGCGGCCTTCTGCATCATCAGCTTGGCCAGTTGCACCTCGATGTGGCACTGGGCCAACGGGTGCGACAGCCCCTGGTGCGCGCCGATCGGCGTGCCCCACACCTGGCGGGTCTTGACGTAGTCGGCGGCCTTCTCGAGGGCGAACCGTCCCATCCCGACCGAGCTGGCGGCGCCCATGATCCGCTCGGGGTTCAGGCCGGCGAAGAGCTGCGCGATCGCGGCGTCCTCGGAACCGACCAGCGCGTCGGCCGGCAGCCGGACGTCGTCGAGGAAGACCTGGAACTGCCGCTCGGGACTGATCAGCTCCATTTCGATTGGCGTGTAGGTGAATCCGGGGGCGTCGGTGGGCACCACGAACAGCGCCGGCCGCAGCTTGCCGGTCTTGGCCTCTTCCGTGCGACCCACCACCAGCACGGCCTGCGCCTGGTCGATGCCCGAGATGTAGACCTTCTGGCCCTTGAGGATCCAGTCGCTGCCGTCGCGGCGGGCGGTGGTGGTGATCTTGTGGGAGTTGGAGCCTGCGTCGGGCTCGGTGATGGCGAAGGCCATCGTCAGGGTGCCGTCGGCGATGCCGGGGATCCAGCGCCTCTTCTGTTCTTCGGTGCCGAACTTGCTGATGATGGTGCCGTTGATCGCCGGGGATACCACCATCAGCAGCAGCGCGCTGCCCGCGGCGGCCATCTCCTCCATCACCAGCGACAGCTCATACATGCCGGCACCGCCGCCGCCGTACTCCTCGGGCAGGTTGACTCCCAGGAAGCCGAGTTTGCCCGCCTCCGCCCATAATTCGTCGGTGTGCTCGTGCGCGCGGGCCTTCTTCAGGTAGTACTCGCTGCCGTAGTTGGCGGCCCACGCGGCCACCGACTTGCGCAGGGCCTGCCGTTCCTCGCTCTCGATGAAGCTGGTGTCGGTCATTACGAATCTCCTTCTGGTTGGGGCGCTTCCACTCTTGCCAGGACGGCGCCCACTTCGACCTGCTGACCGATTTCGACGTTGAGCTCGGCGAGCACGCCGTCGGACGGCGCGGTGATGGTGTGCTCCATCTTCATCGCCTCCAGCCAGATCAGTGGCTGCCCGGCGGTGACGTTGTCGCCGATCTCGGCGCCGAGGCGGATCACGTTGCCGGGCATCGGCGCGACCAGCGAGCCCTGCTCGACGGCCGAACCGGGCTCGGGGAAACGTGGCAGCGCCACCAGGTGGACCGGCCCGCGCGCCGAGTCGACGTAGACGTTGTCGCTGTAGCGCGCGACGGCGAAGCCGCACGCCACCCCGGATCCGTCGGCGAGCACGACCTCGTCCGCCGTCGCCGAGACCAGCCGGACCGGCTCAGCAACGTTAGGGTCGGCCAGGAGCAATCCCGTTCTGGTGAAACGGTATTCGACCCGATGCTCCCCGCCGTCGGCGTCGCGGTAGGTTTTCACCTGATAGCCGGACGCCAGGTTGCGCCAGCCGCTGGGCAGCGATCCGAGGACCGGCGCGGTCGCGCGGTTGTGCGCGGCGTCGGCGAGCGCGGCGGCGATCGCGGACAGCCGGACGGTGGCGCCGTCGGCCAGCGGGGCCGACAGTTTCGTCAGGTGATGCGTGTCGAAAAACGCGGTGTCGGTGTCGCCGTCGAGGAACGCGGGGTGGCGCAGCACGTTGACCAGCAGCTCACGGTTGGTGCGCAGGCCGTGCAGCCGGGTGCGGGCCAGCGCGTCGGCGAGCACCAGCGCCGCCTGCCTGCGGGTCGGCGCGTACGAGATGACCTTGGCCAGCATTGGGTCGTAGTGAATCGATACCGTCGACCCGGCGCCGATGCCCGAGTCGAGGCGGATGCCCGTCCGGTGACCCAGCGTGCCGAATCGCGATCGGACCGCCGGCACCTCGAAGTTGTCCACCCGGCCGGCCTGCGGCTGCCAGCCCTGGGCGGGATCCTCCGCATAAAGCCGGGCCTCGATCGAATGCCCTTGCGCGGCCGGCGGTTCGGCGTCGAGCCGGTCGCCTGCGGCGACGGAGAGCTGCAGTTCCACCAGGTCGAGCCCGGTGGTTTCCTCGGTCACGGGGTGCTCGACCTGCAGGCGGGTATTCATCTCCAGGAAGTAGAACTCGCCGTCGTCATCGGCGAGGAACTCCACCGTCCCGGCGCCGGTGTAGCCGATCGCGCCGGCAGCCAGCTGCGCCGCGTCGAACAGCCTGGCCCGCATGCCCGGTATGCGCTCGACCAAGGGGGAGGGGGCCTCTTCGATGATCTTCTGGTGCCGGCGCTGGATGGAGCATTCCCGTTCGCCGACCGCCCAGACCGTGCCGTAGGTGTCGGCCATCACCTGCACCTCGATGTGGTGTCCGGTGGGCAGGTAGCGCTCGCAGAACACGGTCGGGTCGCCGAACGCGGACTGCGCCTCCCGGCGCGCGGCCTCCACTTCGCGTGCGAGAGCGGACAATTCGCGCACCACTCGCATGCCGCGGCCGCCGCCGCCGGCGGAGGCCTTGACCAGCACGGGCAGCTGTGCCTCGGTGACGGCGTCGGGGTCGAGTTCGTCGAGCACCGGAACCCCGGCGGCGGCCATCAGCTTCTTGGACTCGATCTTGGAGCCCATCGCGCGCACCGCGTCCACCGGCGGCCCGATCCAGGTCAGGCCCGCGCCCTGCACGGTGGCCGCGAAATCGGCGTTCTCCGAGAGGAACCCATACCCGGGATGTACCGCGTCGGCCCCTGCGGCGCGGGCGGCGGCGATGATCGCCTCGGCGTTCAGGTAGTCGTTGGCCTTCGGCAGCCGCACCCGCGCGTCCGCCTCGGCCACATGCGGCGCGGCGGCGTCCGGGTCGGTGTAGACGGCGACGGTCCCCAGACCCAGCCGCCGGCAGGTGGCGAACACCCGTCGGGCGATCTCGCCGCGGTTGGCGACCAGCACTCGAGTAACCATGGGGCTCACATCCGGAAGACGCCGAAGTTCGACGTCCCCTTGATCGGGCCATTGGCGATGGCGGACAAACACATTCCCAGTACGGTGCGGGTGTCGCGTGGGTCGATCACCCCGTCGTCGTAGAGCATTCCGGACAACACCAGCGGCAGTGACTCGGCCTCGATCTGGCCCTCGACGGCCGCGCGCATCGCGGCGTCGGCCTCCTCGTCCACCTGCTGGCCGCGGGCCTCGGCGGCGGCGCGGGCCACGATCGACAACACGCCCGCCAGCTGGGCGCCGCCCATCACCGCGGATTTGGCGCTGGGCCAGGCGAACAGGAACCTCGGGTCATAGGCGCGCCCGCACATGCCGTAGTGGCCGGCGCCGTAGGAGGCGCCGATCAACAGCGAGATGTGGGGAACGGTCGAGTTGGAGACGGCGTTGATCATCATCGAGCCGTGCTTGATCATCCCGCCCTCCTCGTAGTCCTTGCCCACCATGTATCCGGTGGTGTTGTGCAGGAACAACAGTGGCGTGTTCGAGCGGTTGGCCAGCTGGATGAACTGGGTGGCCTTCTGCGACTCCTCGCTGAACAGCACGCCGCGCGCGTTGGCCAGGATGCCCAGGGGATAGCCGTGTAGGCGGGCCCACCCGGTCACCAGCGACGAGCCGTACATGGCCTTGAATTCGTCGAATTCGGAGCCGTCGACGATGCGGGCGATCACCTCGCGCGGGTCGAACGGGATGCGCAGGTCCGCGGGCACGATGCCGATCAGCTCTTCGGCGTCGAACAACGGATCGACGACCGGGCCCGGCGCGGGACCCTGTTTGCGCCAGTTCAGCCGGGCGACGATGCGGCGCCCGATGCGGATGGCGTCGAGCTCGTCGACGGCGAAGTAGTCGCCCAAACCGGAGACTCGGGAATGCATTTCGGCGCCGCCGAGCGATTCGTCGTCGGATTCCTCGCCGGTGGCCATCTTGACCAGCGGGGGACCGGCCAGGAACACCTTGGAGCGTTCCTTGATCATCACCACGTGGTCAGACATGCCGGGAATGTAGGCGCCGCCGGCGGTGGAGTTGCCGAACACCAGCGCGACGGTGGGGATGCCGGCCGCCGACAGGCGGGTCAGGTCGCGGAACATCCGGCCGCCGGGGATGAAAATCTCTTTCTGGGTGGGCAGGTCCGCCCCGCCGGATTCCACCAGCGAGATGACGGGCAGTCGGTTTTCGAACGCGATCTGATTGGCCCGCAGGATCTTTTTCAGGGTCCACGGGTTGCTGGTGCCACCCTTGACCGTCGGATCGTTGGCGACGATCAGGCACTCCACGCCCGACACGACTCCGATGCCGGCGACGGTGCTGGCGCCGACGGTGAACGCGCTGCCGTAGGCCGCCAGCGGGCTGAGCTCGAGGAACGGGGAGTCGGGGTCGAGGAGCAGCTCGATGCGTTCCCGGGCGGTCAGCTTGCCGCGCCCGTGGTGGCGTTCGACGTACTTGGGCCCGCCGCCGGCAAGCGCTTTGGCGAGCTCGGCGTCGATTTCCTCTAGCCGGGTGGTCGCCGTCGACGCCGCGTCGGCGTAGGCGGGGGAGTTCGGGTCGAGCGTGGACTTCAGTGTGCTCACGATTGGAATCCCAGCGTCTTGGCGGCCAGCGAGGTCAGGATTTCGGTGGTCCCACCGCCGATGCCCAGGATCCGCATGTCCCGGTATTGGCGTTCGACTTCGGATTCGGCCATGTAGCCCATGCCGCCGAACAGCTGCACGGCCTGATTGGCCACCCATTCGCCGGCCTCCACGGCGGTGTTCTTGGCGAAACACACCTCGGCGATCAGGTTGGCCTCACCGGCCAGTTGGCGTTCGACCACATGGCGGGAGTAGACCCGCGCGACGTCGATGCGCCGGGCCATCTCGGCCAGCGTGTTCTGCACCGACTGCCGTGAGATCAGCGGCCGCCCGAAGGTCTCGCGGTCGCGGCACCACTGCACCGTCAGGTCCAGGCACCGCTGGGCGCTCGAATAGGCCTGCGCGGCAAGGCCGATGCGTTCCGAGACGAACGCCTGCGCGATCTGCAGGAAGCCGCTGTTCTCGGCGCCGACCAGGTTGGCCGCCGGCACACGTGCGTCGACGAAGGACAGCTCGGCGGTGTCCGAGGACCGCCATCCCATCTTGGCCAGCTTGCGGCTCACCTCGAAACCCGGCGTGCCCTTCTCGACCACCAGCAGCGAGACGCCCGCCGCGCCGGGACCGCCGGTGCGCACCGCGGTGACGACGTAGTCGGCGCGCACCCCGGAGGTGATGTAGGTCTTGGCGCCGTTGACCACATAGTGGTCGCCGTCTAGCACCGCCGAGGTCCGTAGGTGTCCCACGTCCGAGCCGCCGCCGGGTTCGGTGATGGCCAGCGCGCCGATCTTGTCGCCGGCCAGCGTCGGGCGGACGAACTCTTCGATCAGCCGCTGATCGCCGGAGGCGATCATGTGCGGCACCGCGATGCCGCAGGTGAACAGCGACGCGAAAACCCCACCCGGTGCGCCGGCCTGATGCACCTCTTCGCAGATGATCACCGCGTCCGCGCCGTCGCCGCCGCCCCCGCCGACCGCCTCGGGAAAGCCCGCGCCCAGCAGGCCGGCGTCCCCGGCCCGGCGGTGCAGGTCGCGCGGCAGCTCGCCGCTGCCCTCCCACTCGTCGGCGTGCGGCAGGATCTCGCGTTCGGTGAAGGAGCGCACGGTCTTTCGCAACGCTTCGCGCTCGGGGGTCGTCCAGAGATTCATAACAGCCTTTCGGGGATGTCGACGTGCCGGCCGCGCAGCCATTCGCCCAACCCCTTGGCCTGCGGATCGAACCGCGCCTGGTAGGCGACGCCCTGGCCCAGGATGCCGTCGACGACGAAGTTGACCGCGCGCAGGTTGGGCAGCACGTGGCGGGTCACGTCGAACTCCGCAGCCTCGGGCAGCAGTTCGGTGAGCAGCTCGACGGTCAGCGTGTTGGCCAGCCAGCGCCACTGCTCGTCGGTGCGGACCCAGACCCCGACGTTCGCCGAGCCGCCCTTGTCGCCGCTGCGCGCGCCGGCGATGCGGCCCAGCGGAACGCGCCGGGTCGGGCCGTCCGGAAGCGGCTCGGGCAACGCCGGGGGATCGGCGGGCGCCAACTCCAGAGTCTCGGTGGCGCAAGGGATCTCGACGCGGGAGCCGTCGGCGTGCACCGCGAGGTGCGGCACCTGGGTGGCGTCGACGTAGCCGGCGGTGAACACGCCGTAGACCTGGCCGTCGCCCGGCGGGGCGGTCACGTGGAAGCCGGGATAACTGGCGAGCGCCAATTCGACGGCGGCCGAAGAGAATTGACGCCCGACGCTTGAAGGATCGGGATCGCGGACCACGCAGTGCAGCAGCGCGCTGGCGGCTTCCTCGGTGTCGGCGTCGGTGTGGTCGGTGCGCGCCAGCGACCACTGCAGCTCCGCGGGCTTGACGGTCAGCGCGGCCTCGAGCTGCCGGCGCACCAAGTCTGCCTTGGCCTCGATGTCCAGCCCGGTCAACACGAACGTCATGGAATTGCGAAATCCGCCGATGCCGTTGAGCGACACCTTGTAGGTGGGCGGCGGCGGCTCGCCCCGCACGCCGCTGATGCGCACCCGGTCGGGGCCCTCGACGGACAGCTCGACGGTGTCCATCCGGGCGGTGACGTCGGGGTTGGCGTAGCGGGCGCCGGTGATCTCGTAGAGCAGCTGCGCGGTGACGGTGTCGACGCTGACCAGGCCGCCGGTGCCGGGGTGCTTGGTGATCACCGACGAGCCGTCCGCGTGCACCTCGGCCAGCGGAAAGCCGGCGTGGGTCAGGTCGGCGATTTCAGTGAAGAAGGAGTAGTTGCCGCCGGTGGCCTGCACGCCGCACTCGATGACGTGGCCGGCGACCACGGCACCGGCGAGAGCGTCGTAGTCGGTGCGTCCCCAGCCGAAGTGGGCCGCCGCGGCGCCGACGATCACCGAGGCGTCGGTGACCCGGCCGGTGACGACCACGTCGGCGCCGTCGCCCAGGCAGTCGGCGATGCCCCACGCGCCCAGGTAGGCGTTGGCGGTCAGGGGGGTGCCCAGGCCGAGGTCGGCGGCGCGCGCCAGCAGGTCGTCCCCCTCGACGTGGGCGACGCGGGCCGGGATGCCGAGCCGTTCGGCCAGGGCGCGGATTGCGTCGGCCAGCCCGGCCGGGTTGAGGCCACCGGCGTTGGCGACGATGCGGACGCCGCGGTCGCATGCCTCGCCCAGGCAATCCTCGAGCTGGGTCAGGAAGGTCCTGGCATAGCCGCGCTCGGGATGCTTCATCCGGTCGCGGCCCAGGATCAGCATGGTCAGTTCGGCCAGGTAGTCGCCGGTGAGGTAGTCCACCTCCCCGCCGGTGAGCATCTCCCGCATCGCCGACAGCCGGTCGCCGTAGAACCCGGAGCAGTTCGCGATCCGGACAGGGTCGTGACCAGCGTCAGAGGCCATGCGGTCCTCCCATCTGCGATTCACCGGTGAGCGCAAACCAACCAACCAACCGGTAGGTTAGCGGGTCGCGCCGGTGCCCCGTCAAGGACGTCCGATCGCCTCCGGCGCCGAGATCGCCACCACGGTCGTATGACGGCGCCGGATCGCAGCCGTCACGGCAATCCGGGCGCCGGCGGCCGTCGTTTTGGTGCGCAGCAGGCCACCGACTATCCTGGTAGCAATCGTCGCACGTTCGGCCCCCCGGGCCACCCCCCGCGACACGCCCCCGACACGAGGAGTTAGGCCCGACCATGGCCGTACCCAAGCGCAGGATGTCGCGCGCGAACACCCGTAGCCGTCGCGCGCAGTGGAAGGCCACCAAGACCGAGCTCGTCGGTGTGACGGTCGCGGGCCAGAAGCACAAGGTCCCCCGCCGGCTGCTCAAGGCCGCCCGGCTCGGCCTGATCGACCTGGACCGGCGTTAGTTAATCTCGGCAAACACCCGGCGCGCCTCTCAGGCCGCTCTCAGGCGTCGGGACGACACTAGCCCCGTGCGGATACTGGTCGTCGACGACGATCGCGCAGTGCGTGAGTCGCTGCGGCGGTCGCTTTCCTTCAATGGCTACTCGGTGGAGTTGGCCCATGACGGGCTGGAGGCGCTGGAGATGATCGCCAGCGACCGGCCCGACGCGCTCGTCCTCGACGTGATGATGCCGCGGCTGGACGGCCTCGAGGTGTGCCGTCAGCTCCGCAGCACCGGAGACGACCTGCCGATCCTGGTGCTCACCGCGCGTGACTCGGTCTCCGAGCGGGTCGCCGGGCTGGACGCCGGCGCGGACGACTACCTGCCGAAGCCGTTCGCGCTGGAGGAGCTGCTGGCCCGGATGCGGGCGCTGCTGCGCCGCACCAAGCCTGACGAGGACGCCGACTCGGTGGCCATGACGTTCTCCGACCTGACGCTGGACCCGGTGACCCGCGAAGTCACCCGCGGGCAGCGCCAGATCAGCCTGACGCGCACCGAATTCGCCCTGCTGGAGATGTTGATCGCCAATCCTCGCCGCGTGCTCACCCGCAGCAGGATCCTGGAAGAGGTGTGGGGATTCGACTTCCCGACCTCCGGCAACGCGCTGGAGGTCTACGTCGGCTACCTGCGCCGCAAGACCGAAGCCGACGGTGAGCCCCGACTGATCCACACGGTCCGCGGCGTGGGCTACGTGCTGCGCGAGACGCCGCCGTGACGAGCCGCATTCGACGATGATCCGATACCAACGGCCCCAACGCGTTCCGCTTCGCGCCACCAGCTCGCTGTCGTTGCGGTGGCGCGTCATGCTGCTGGCGATGTCGATGGTGGCGATGGTGGTCGTGCTCATGGCGTTCGCCGTGTATGCGGTGATTTCGGCTGCGCTGTATAGCGATATCGACAACCAGTTGCAGAGCCGGGCGCAGCTGCTGATCGCCAGCGGTTCACTGGCCGCCGACCCCGGGAAGGCCATCGAGGGAACCGCCTATTCGGACGTCAACGCGATGCTGGTGAACCCGGGCCACTCGATCTACACCGCGCAGCAGCCGGGTCAGACGCTGCCGGTCGGCGCGCCGGAAAAGGCGGTGATCCGCGGTGACCTGTTCATGTCCCGGCGCACCGCGCTCGATCAGCGGGTGCTGGCCATCCACCTGCCCAACGGCTGTTCGCTGCTGATCTCCAAGAGCCTCAAACCGACCGAGGCGGTGATGACCAAGCTGCGTCTGGTGCTGCTGATCGTCGGCGGCATCGGCGTCGCCGTCGCCGCGGTGGCGGGCGGCATGGTCACCAGGGCGGGTCTGCGACCGGTGGCCCGCCTGACCGAGGCGGCCGAACGGGTGGCGCGCACCGACGACCTGCGGCCCATCCCGGTGTTCGGCAGCGACGAATTGGCCAGGCTCACCGAGGCGTTTAACTTGATGCTGCGTGCGCTGGCCGAATCCCGCGAGCGGCAGGCGCGGCTGGTCACCGACGCCGGACACGAATTGCGCACCCCGCTGACGTCGCTGCGCACCAACGTCGAGCTGCTGATGGCTTCGATGGAACCGGGCGCGCCGCGGCTGCCCGAGCAGGAGATGGTCGAGCTGCGCGCCGACGTGCTGGCGCAGATCGAGGAATTGTCCACGCTGGTGGGCGATCTGGTGGACCTCACCCGCGACGATGCCGGACAGGTGGTGCACGAGCCGGTCGACATGTCCGAGGTGATCGATCGCAGCCTGGAGCGGGTCCGGCGGCGCCGCAACGACATTCACTTCGACGTGAGCGTGACCCCCTGGCAGGTGTACGGCGACGCCGCCGGGTTGTCACGGGCGGTGCTGAACCTGTTGGACAACGCGGCCAAGTGGAGCCCGCCGGGCGGGCGCGTCGGCGTCACCATGCGCCAGCTCGACCCGTCGCACGCGGAGCTGGTGGTGTCCGATCAAGGCCCCGGCATCCCGCCGCACGAACGCCGCCTAGTGTTCGAGCGGTTCTACCGTTCGACGACGGCACGCGCCATGCCGGGCTCCGGCCTTGGGCTGGCGATCGTCAAGAAGGTCGTGCTGAATCACGGTGGGCTGCTTCGCGTCGAGGACACCGTGCCCGGCGGACAGCCGCCGGGGACCTCGTTCTACGTCCTGCTGCCCGGACGGCCGATGCCGCTCTCCCCGTATCCGGCGCCCGCCGCCGAGAACCCCGAAGAAGGATCGGATGCCACCGTCCCGGTGGCCACCGACCAGTCGAACTCTCGGGAACCGGCGAACGTTATCTCAGTGGACTCTCAGTCCGCGCGGGCAAGGTAGGTCTGCAGCTACTGTTTGAGAAGCTCGTCGAGCCGACGAGCCGAATACCGAGATAGAGGAAGTGCGACCCAGCGACATGACGAATGACCCGAGGTATTCGCCACCGCCGCAGCAGCCGGGATACCGTCCCGTGCCGAATCAGCCTGCGCCCACTCCGACCCATCCGGGGACCTCTGCTTACGGCCAGGGGCATCAGCCACCGTATAGCCAGCCATTCGACTGGCGGCAGCAATCCCAGACGAGCCAGTTTCGGCAGCCCTACGACCCGTTCAACGGCACGGGCCCCGGCCGGATACCAGGGGGGACCGGGGTAGGCCCCATGCCCGGGGCCGCCGGCACCGGCCCGATCCCCGGCATGATGCCGCCGATGCCGCCCGGCCCCCAAAAGCGGCCCCGCGCAGGGCTGTTGGCGGTCGGCGCCTTGGCCATCGCGGTGGTCTCCGCCGGCGTCGGCGGAGCCGCGGCCACGGCCGTCGAGCTGGGCACGCACCCGTCCAACGGCAACGGGCGCACCGTCATCGGTGCCCCCAGCGTTCCCGCGGCGAACATGCCGCCCGGCAGCGTGGAACAGGTCGCCTCCAAGGTGGTCCCCAGCGTCGTCATGCTGGAGACCGATCTGGGCCGCCAGTCCGAAGAGGGCTCCGGCATCGTCCTGTCCGCGGACGGGCTCATCCTCACCAACAACCACGTGGTCGCGGCGGCCGCGGGGCCGCCGAAGGCGCCCGGCGTTCCCGGCGCTCCCCCCGCCGCCCCTCCCGGGGGTCCCGGTGGCGGACCTGGTGGTCCGGCTCCCAAGACGACGGTGACCTTCTCCGACGGCCGCACCGCGCCGTTCACCGTCGTCGGCGCGGATCCGACCAGCGACATCGCGGTGATCCGAGTGCAGGGAGTCAACGGCCTGACCCCGATTTCCCTGGGTTCCTCGTCGGATCTGCGCGTCGGCCAGCCGGTGGTGGCCATCGGGTCGCCGCTGGGCTTGTCTGGCACGGTGACGACCGGGATCGTCAGCGCGCTGAATCGGCCGGTGTCCACCACCGGTGAGTCGGGCAACCAGAACACCGTGCTCGACGCGATCCAGACCGACGCCGCGATCAACCCCGGCAACTCCGGCGGCGCGCTGGTCAACATGAACGGCCAGCTGGTGGGCGTGAACTCGGCGATCGCCACCCTGGGCGCGGACTCGCCCGACGCGCAGAGCGGTTCGATCGGGCTCGGGTTCGCGATCCCGGTCGATCAGGCCAAGCGCATCGCCGACGAGCTCATCAGCACCGGCAAGGCGTCCCACGCCTCGCTGGGCGTGCAGGTGACGAACGACAAGGGCTCCCCGGGCGCCAAGGTCGTCGACGTCGTGCCCAACGGCGCGGCCGCGACCGCCGGGGTCCCCAAGAACGTGATCGTCACCAAGGTCGACGACCGCCCGATCAACAGCGCCGACGCCTTGGTGGCCGCCGTGCGGTCCAAGGCGCCCGGCGACAAGATTTCGCTGACCTTCCAGGATCCCGCTGGTGGTGGCAGCCGTACCGTGCCGGTGACTCTGGGGAAGGCGGATCAGTAATGCGAGTCGAAGAACCCTCGGCGGCGGGACTGTCGGAGCTCGGTTATACGGTGGCACCCATGGAGACGGGCGCGGAGCTGGTGGTCGGACGGGCCCTGGTCGTGGTCGTCGACGATCGCACCGCCCACGGGGACGAGGACCACAGCGGTCCGCTGGTCACCGAGCTGCTGACCGAGGCGGGTTTCGTGGTCGACGGCGTGGTCGCGGTCGCGGCGGACGAGGTGGAGATCCGCAACGCGCTCAACACCGCGGTGATCGGTGGCGTCGACCTGGTGGTCTCCGTCGGTGGCACGGGCGTCACGCCGCGTGACGTCACCCCGGAAGCCACCCGGGAGATCCTGGATCGCGAAATCCTGGGCATCGCCGAGGCGATTCGGGCATCGGGGCTGTCCGCGGGCATCATCGACGCCGGATTGTCACGCGGTCTGGCCGGGGTGTCCGGCAGCACGCTGGTGGTGAACCTGGCCGGCTCCCGGTATGCGGTGCGCGACGGGATGGCGACGCTGAACCCGCTGGCCGCCCAGATCATCGGGCAGCTGTCCAGCCTGGAGATCTGACCGCCCGAAAGGCTCCGTCCGCTACCGCGACTCGGCGTCGGCGCGGGGTCCGTGGTCTGGAGGGGGCGTCGTGCCCGCTCCGCCGTGCTTGCCCGACAGGTCGCCGTTGGTCTGCGCGAGTAGGTCGCGGATCTCGGTGAGCAGAACGACCTGGGCGTCGTCCGCCTGCTCCACCTCACCGCGCTTGCGCAGCGTGTTGTAGGGCAGCACGACGAAGAAGTAGACGACCGCGGCGATCAGCACGAAGTTGATCGCGGCCGACAGCAGGATGTTCAGGTCGATGGTCTGGCCGCCGCCGATGCCGATCTTCAAAATGCCGACGTTGGACTGCTGTTTGACGCCGATCCGGTTGATCAGCGGCGTGATGATGCTATCGGTGAACTTGGTGACCAGCGCGGTGAAGGCGGTACCGATGACGACCGCGACGGCGAGGTCGACGATGTTGCCCCGCGACAGAAACTCCTTGAACCCTTTGAACATTCCAGATGTCCTTCCTGGGATTGGACAGAGTTTGCTGTCGGTTGCGCGACCAACGGCGGCGGGGCACTCAGTGCAGGGTGAGGGTCACCGCCTGACCCAGCGCCGAGCCCGCCACCGTGTTCGCCACGCGAGCCGGCAGCGCCACCAACACTACGCGGTCCCCGTCTCCTGCCTGGGCTTTCGGCTTGGCGGACACGAGCACCACGACGGCGTCGGTGGCCACCACCTTGGGCGCGGCCTGGGGCGACTCCGACGACCCCGTCGACGGCGCGGCCAGCACGTCGACGATGTCGCCGACGCGAACGAGGTCGATCAGGGCGCTGTCGGCGAGACGCAGCGGGACGATGCGGGCGCCGGGCCCGGCCTTCGACGCGATCGCGGCCTCGGCCAGTCGGCTGCCCAGCACCCGCACGTCGGTGAGGACCTCGCCGCGCCGGGCGGGGCCGGCCAGCGTGGAACCGACGACGGCGCCCACATCGGTTCGTGCCCCGTCGGGAACGGTTGCCGTCAAACGTTTTTCGAGCCGGACGTCGGCAAGGGTCAACGCGGTGCCGGGCCCCAGGTCGTGATCGGCGACCACCACCTCGGCGTAGTCACCGTCGGGGTCGGAACTCAGCGCGGTTATGCCGGCCAGCACGACCAGGCCGCCCGCGGCGACGCGCCGCGCCAGCACGGTCCGGCTCCAATCGGGACGCAACCACACCGAAAGGCGGCTCAACAAGGCCGGATTCAGCGACGATTCGCCCACGCCGCAACGGTAGGCGCAGCGAGGTCAGCGGCGAATGCCGCGGGAGGCGCGGTTGTGGATAACCCCGTCAGCTCGACGCGGCGGCGGGCGCCGTGGCGCTGCTGGTCGACTTCTCGCTGGAGGTGGACTTCTCGCTCGAACCCGAGCTCGATCCGGAGTCGGTCGATGAGGATCCGTTGGTCGACGTCGTGGACTTCTTGCCGGACTCCCGGCTGTCGGTGCGGTAGAAGCCGCTGCCCTTGAACACCACCCCGACGGAGTTGAAGCGCTTGCGCAGCCGGCCGGAGCAGCGCTCACACGTCGTCAGCGCATCGTCGGTGAAGGCCTGCACGATGTCGAAGCGATCGTCGCACTCGGTGCACTGATAGCTGTAAGTCGGCACGAATACCTCCGGATGATTGCAAAGCTTGTTAGCACTCTAGCGTCTCAAGTGCTAGAACCGCCACGTGACGTCACTCATTCCCGATGGGTCACCGCGGATCGAGGGCGGTGAACCCGGCCCGCGGCGTGAGTGCATCGGTCATCGGTACGTCGTGCCGCTCGGCGGGTAACCGGTCCACCAACTCCGCGTCGCGCACCACCGCGATCAGCCGCGCCCGCGGGTCCCGATAGCCCAGCGAGCGGTCGTAGAAGCCGCGGCCCCGGCCCAACCGCACCCCCCGGCGGTCGACGGCCAACGACGGCACCAGGATCAGGCTCGCCTCCGCGATCGCCGATGCCGCGAGCCACGGCTCCGGCGGCTCCAGCAGTCCCCACCGCGCGGAGGTCAGTGCGCCGCGCCGGTATTCGCCCCAGCGCAACGGCTGCGGCGCGTCGTCGGCCGTGGTCCGCGCCACCGGCAACAGGACCCGTCCGGCGCGCCGCAGCAACACGTCGAGCATTTCGAGCGAGCCGGGCTCGGCGCCCACCGGCACATAGGCGCACACCGTGTTGCCGCTGCTCACGACGTTTTCCGCGCCTTCCAGGTGCTCGCACAGCATGCGCGCCTCGCGGGCCCGCACGTCGTCGGCAACGCGGCGCCGGGCCGCCTGCAGCTGCGAACGCAACGCGGCCTTGCTGGGGGTCGCCATATGTCAACCATGGCAGCCGACTCTTCGCCCGCGCCACATCGACTCGGCGAACCGCGGTCGGGTTATCGTGTGAACAATGTCCAGCCCAAAAGTGGTGGTCCCACACACGGCGATCGTGCCCGCCGCCGGTCTTGGTACCCGCTTCCTGCCCGCGACGAAAACGGTGCCCAAGGAGTTGCTGCCGGTCGTCGACACCCCCGGCATCGAGCTGGTCGCGGCCGAGGCGGCCGAGGCGGGCGCCGACCGCCTGGTGATCATCACCTCCGAGGGCAAGGACGGCGTCGTCGCGCATTTCGTCGAGGACCTGGTCCTCGAGGGGACGCTGGAGGCGCGCGGCAAGAAAGCGATGCTCGACAAGGTGCGCCGCGCCCCGCAGCTGATCAAGGTCGAGTCCGTCGTCCAGGCCGAGCCGCTCGGACTGGGACACGCCATCAGCTGCGTGGAGCCCGCCCTGGCGCCCGACGAGGACGCCGTGATGGTCCTGCTGCCCGACGACCTGGTGCTGCCCACCGGCGTCCTGGAAACGATGTCGAAGGTGCGCGCGCAGTACGGCGGCACGGTGTTGTGCGCCATCGAGGTGACGCCCGAGGAGATCAGCGCCTACGGCGTTTTCGACGTCGATCCGGTGCCCGGGGGCGACAACCCTGACGTGCTGAAGGTCAAGGGCATGGTCGAGAAGCCCAAGCGCGAGGACGCCCCCTCGATGTTGGCCGCGGCAGGCCGCTACGTGCTCGACCGCGCCATCTTCGACGCGTTGCGCCGCGTCGACCGCGGCGTGGGCGGCGAAGTCCAGCTCACCGACGCGATCGCGTTGCTCATTTCCGAGGGCCACCCCGTGCATGTCGTCGTGCATCACGGATCTCGACACGACTTGGGAAATCCCGGCGGCTACCTCAAGGCTGCGGTTGACTTTGCATTGGATCGTGACGACTACGGCCCCGATTTGCGGCGATGGTTGGTGGCGCGGTTAGGCCTGGCCGAGAAGTAGCCGGTCTACAACGCCCGGCTCGCGACGGTGCCCGTCAGGTCGTTAGCGGCCCGTCAGGGCAGTAGGGCAGAGAGGCGCGCTGTGCGTTCTGTGGAGGAGCAGCAGGCCCGGATAACGGCCGCCGCGGTGGCTCCGCGGCCCATCCGGGTGGCCATCGCCGAGGCGCAGGGATTGATGTGTGCCGAGGAAGTCGTCACCGAGCGCGCGATGCCCGGTTTCGATCAGGCCGCGATCGACGGTTACGCGGTGCGCAGCGTCGACGTGCTGGGCGTCGGCGAAGTGGGCGTCGACGCCCTGGGTGAGCCGCCCGGCGACGCGGAGCTCGACGAAGACCGCCGCGAGGGCCTGGTCCTGCCCGTGATGGGAACCGTCGAGGCCGGTGCGCGCACGCCCAGCCGCCTGCAACCCCGCCAGGCCGCCAGGGTGCACACCGGCGCCCCGCTGCCCACGCTGGCCGACGCCGTCATCCCGTTGCGCTGGACCGATGGCGGAAGCACGCGGGTGCGGATCCTGCGGGGCGCGCCGTCGGGCGCGTACGTGCGCCGCACCGGGGACGACGTGCAGCCCGGCGACGTCGCGGTGCGCGCCGGCACGGTGATCGGCGCGGCCCAGGTCGGCCTGCTGGCCGCGGTCGGCCGCGAGCGCGTGCTGGTACATCCGCGGCCCCGGGTGACGGTGATGACCGTCGGAGGCGAGCTGGTCGACATCTCGCGCACCCCGGGCAACGGCCAGGTGTACGACGTCAACTCTTATGCGTTGGCGGCGGCGGCCCGGGATGCCGGCGCGGAGGTCAACCGCATCGGCATCGTCAGCAACGATCCCGCCGAATTCCGCGAGGTCGTCGAGGGCCAGGTCAACCGTTCCGAGGTGGTGGTGATCGCCGGCGGTGTCGGGGGCGCCGCGGCCGAGCCGGTGCGCTCGGTGCTTTCCGAGCTGGGGGAGATGGAAGTCGTCCGCGTCGCGATGCATCCCGGGTCCGTCCAGGGATTCGGTCAGCTGGGCCGCGACGGCGTCCCCACGTTCCTGCTGCCCGCGAACCCGGTGAGCGCCCTGGTGGTCTTCGAGGTGATGGTGCGGCCGCTCATCCGCCTCTCGCTGGGCAAACGTCAGCCGATGCGCCGAATCGTGCAGGCCCGCACGCTGTCCCCGATCGCGTCGGTCGCCGGTCGCAAGGGCTACCTGCGCGGCCAGCTGATGCGCGATCAGGAGACCGGGGAGTACCTGGTGCAGGCGCTTGGCGGTCCCCCCGGGGCGTCCTCTCACCTGCTGGCCACCCTCGCCGAGGCGAACTGCCTCGTCGTGGTGCCCAGCGGCGCCGAACAAATCCGCACCGGCGAGATCGTCGACGTCGCCTTCCTGGCTCAGCGCGGTTAAGTGCAACCGCTCCGCACGCTGGTGAACCGGTTGCGCACCAACGCCCGCCATCCGGGTTGGCCGCTGGACGTGGGTCCGTTACGGGTTCCGGCGGGAGTGGTGCGGTTACGGGCGGTGCGGATGCGCGACGGCACCCAGTGGAGCCGCATCCGGTTGGCCGACCGCGCGCACCTCGAGCCGTGGGAGCCCAGCGCGGAGGGCGACTGGACGAGCCGGCACACGGTCTCGGCCTGGCCGCCGCTGTGTTCCGGTCTGCGCGCGGAGGCCCGCGCGGGCCGCATGTTGCCGTACGTGATCGAGCTCGACGGGCAGTTCTGCGGACAGCTGACCATCGGCAATGTCACGCACGGGGCGTTGCGGTCGGCGTGGATCGGCTACTGGGTGCCGCGGTCGGCGACCGGCGGTGGGGTGGCCACGGCGGCGTTGGCGCTGGGCCTGGACCACTGCTTCGGCCCGGTGATGCTGCATCGCGTGGAGGCGACGGTGCGGCCCGAGAACGCCGCCAGCCGTGCGGTCCTGGGGAAGGTCGGGTTCCGGCAGGAGGGGCTGCTGCAGCGCTACCTCGAGGTGGACAAGGCCTGGCGCGACCACCTGCTGATGGCCATCACGGCCGAAGAGGTGTCCGGATCGGTGGCCTCGGCCCTGGTCCGCGCCGGGCAGGCCAGCTGGGCCTGAACGCCCGAACGCCTCGGCCCGCGTGTGGCTACCGCGACACGAGTGACTTGTGGTGCTTGTGAGAGCCAAATTACAGGTGTGTAATTGTCCTGGTCACTAAGACCCGGCCGCGCTGGCCACCGGTGGGCTTCGCGGGGATCGGAACCGAAGAGAGCAGGTCGTCATGCCAAGCATTCCGCAGTCACTGTTGTGGATCTCGCTCGTAGTGCTCTGGCTGTTCGTCTTGGTGCCCATGCTGGTCAGCAAACGCGATGCCGTGCGCCGCACCAGCGATGTCGCGCTGGCGACCCGCGTCCTCAACGGTGGCGCGAACTCCCGCCTGATCAAGCGGAGCGGTCCGGCCGCCGGTCACCGCTCCGACCCGAACTGGAAGCCGCCGGAGGAGGCGGCCGAGGGCGAGCTTGACGACGAGCGCGACCTCGCCGGGGATGACGACGACGAAGAGCACGACACCGAGGAGCTGCGGGCCGCGCGCCCCGTCGTCATGAAGATCGCGACGCCCGAGCGCACCGAGCCCGACTACCTCGACGTCGATGTCGTCGAGGATTCGCAGGCACTGCCGGCGGGCGTCGAAGCGGTCGTCGAAGAAGAAGCCGAGGCCGACGAGGACGACGAGGACTCCGACACCGACGTGGTCGCCCGCGGCGGCGGCGAAGACGACGACGAGGGATACGAATACGTCGACGACTCCTCCGGACTCGAGCCGGAAGCCGAAGCCGAGGCCGACGAGGAGGAGATGCCGGCGCCGGTGCCGCGGAGCGCCTCGCGGCGCCGCCGGTTCGACGCCAAGGCCGCCGCCGCGGTCAGCGCCCGGAAGTACAAGTTCCGCAAGCGCGTGCTGATGGTGATGGCGGTGGTGCTGGTCGGCACGGCCACGGCCGCGTTCAAGATTTCGCCCACCGCCTGGTGGGCCTGCGGCACCGCCACCGCCGTCACGCTGGTCTACCTGGCGTACCTGCGCCGGCAGACCCGCATCGAGGAGAAGATCCGTCGCCGCCGGATGCAGCGGATGGCCCGGGCGCGAATGGGCGTGGAGAACGCCTACGACCGCGACTACGACGTGGTGCCGTCGCGGCTGCGGCGCCCCGGCGCGGTGGTTCTCGAGATCGACGACGAGGACCCGATCTTCGAGCACCTGGACTACGCGATGCCGATGCGCAACTACGGCTGGCCCAGGGACTTGCCGCGAGCCGTCGGCGAGTAGTGCTCGCATTTCGGCGGTTGGGGCTGCGGCTGGTAGCCTGCTAGCGATCAGGGGCTATGGCGCAGTTGGTAGCGCGACTCGTTCGCATCGAGTAGGTCAGGGGTTCGAATCCCCTTAGCTCCACCACATGTGATGCTCCGGCTATCGAATTCCGCTCGGTGTTTGGGCGCTCCCTTTCGGGGCGTCGAAGATGGCCTCGAACTCAGCGGGCGGGATGCCTCTGAGGTGGTGGGCAGCGGGGTGTGTGTCAGTAGGCCCGGCCGCTACACGAAGTCGGCGGTGATCGCGGTTGGGGCGCTGTTCAGGTATTAACCGGCCGGGGGGCTCGGGGCTTTTCAGCGGGCCTCATTGGGGCCCCGTTCCCTTCCCCTCTTCGTTCGGGGGTCGAGAAGCGGCTTAGCGGAACTTCGTCGCTGTCGCGCACTGTCCCCGAAATGAGGTACTCGGGTCGCGGTGCCGGCGCCGGAAGGAAGTCGCGGCAGTAGGTGTCCAGTCGGTCCGCAAGCAATAGGTAGTCGAAGATGTGCCGAGAGAGAAACGACAGGTCGGACTTACTGAGCTGGTTGGCCTTGAACAACGGATAGACGAACTCGAATGCGCTGAAATAGCCCCGGTTTTCGATGTCGTTCACAATGCTGATGACATCTGACGCGACGAACGCTGAAAGGTCGAGAATTTCGGAATTCACACGGCGGGCGCGCTCCATATGATAGTGAATCGCGTCAAGCATGGGCGCGTGAGCGGCTGGGGCGGCCGACGCGATCAGCATCTTCGTAGGCGTTTCGGGCCCAATCTTGCTACAGGTCTCTTGGACGTGCGCCAACGTATTCTCTCGTTGGCTATCGAACCCGGCCGCTTGGTGCAACGTGCCCATGAGGGCGGTCGCCTCGCCGACGACGCGAGATAGCAACGGTTCTAGGTTCCTGTAGATGTTTTGGCGATCTCGCCGCAACGGCAGCCGGACTATCAGCAGGTAGAAAATGAATGCCGTCACGTATTCGAGTGCGAGGTGGAAAAGAAGGTCGCCGAGCCGCTCAGCACCTGGGAAGGCTTCGGGATTGTCGGCCAGCCAAACATGCTCGGCAACGGAGTAGATCAACGCAACCCATGCCAGACCCCAGAGCGATCGGTTGAGTCTGCGTTCGAAAGTGCTGAGATAAGTGAGCTGAGTTGCACGTTGCCAGCGGCGTTTGAGTCCGTCACTCATGCGGATGATTATTGCCCAGATGCGCCCTGCCGGCTGGCCCTCGCGCCGCGTTCATGTCGACCGTCCTAGAGGGCGCTGACCTGATGCTCTCGCTACCGCACGTTGTGTCTGGAGGCCGGGATCAGCCCGCCTGCGACGTGCAACTGGTCACCGAGGACTCCGTCAACTCTGGGATCGCGACGTAACTCGAGCGGGCCTGATCGGCAATTGGCACACTGTGCCCATGGCACAGATAACCTTGAGTGGAAATCCCATCAACACTATCGGCGAACTGCCTGCCCTCGGATCTAAAGCCCCCACCTTTAATTTGACCGGCCACGACCTATGGGAGGTCGGCATCGAGCAGTTCCGCGGCAAACCGTTGGTGCTGAACATTTTTCCGTCGGTCGACATGCCGGTTTGTGCGGCGACCGTACGGCACTTCAACGAGCGCGCCGCCGCGAGCGGTGTGTGCGTGCTCTGTGTGTCGAAAGACCTGCCTTTCACGTTTCAACGATTCTGCAGTGCAGAGGGCATCGAGCACGTCAAGACGGCTTCGGCGTTCCGTGACAGCTTCGGCGAAGACTACGGCGTCACGATGACCAACGGCGCGATGGCCGGGCTCCTTGCAAGGGCCATCGTGGTGATTGACGCCGACGGCTACGTCGCGTACACGGAGTTGGTCCCGGAAATCGAGCAGGAGCCTGACTACGACTCTGCGCTGGCCGCGCTGAGCTGAGCGTCGTCGCGGGTGGTACCGCCCGCCGGATGGGCGTCACCGCAAAGGTTCCGATTAATACGGGACCATTCCGGGACGACTCAGTGCGCCAACGAAGTTGGATCTGCGGCGGCATCGCGATCGATCGTCGAACGCGCATGAGCGGCGCAATCTATCGGTTGGCGTCTCCAGCCAGATGGGCCTGCAGCGCCGTTAGCGCTTGGATAGGCTGCCCCTCATGGGAGCGCGCACCGGGTACGCGGAGGGGACGTTCAGCTGGGTCGACCTTGCCACGACTGAGCCGGCGGCGGCCGCAGCGTTCTATGGAACGCTCTTCGGCTGGACCCCGGACGAGCGGCGCATGGCGGACGGGCGCGCGTACACGGTCTTTTGCCGAGAACGCGAGGAGGTCGCCGGGCTCTATGCCCTGCCTGCGGGCGACCCCGCCGGCGGTGAGACGCGCTGGAACTCGCACGTCTCGGTCGCCGAGGTCGACGCGGCGGCCGCCCGTGCCCGTGCGTTGGGCGGCAGCATCCTCGCCGGGCCACTGGATTTCGGAGACCGAGGGAGGTTGGTGGTCGTGCGCGATCCGCACGGGCCCGTCATCCACCTCTGTGAGCCCGGTCGGTACTTCGGCGCGACCCGCGTGAACGAGCCCGGGTACCTGACGTGGAATGAGCTGGCCACCCCGGATGTCGATGCGGCGATCGCCTTCTACTCGGGGCTGTTCGACTGGCGCATCGAGTTCCTCGCCGGCATGCCGGTGCCCTACTGGGTGATTCGTGTCGGACCGCGGGACAACGGCGGGCTGCGCGGTCTGACGGCGGCGGACGCCGGCGCACCTTCGCGCTGGCTGCCCTACTTCGTCGTGACCGACGTCGCGGAGACCGGCGCAGCCGCCATCGCCGCCGGCGGTGCGGTTCTCGCGGGGCCGACCGAACAGCCGAAGGGTGTCTTCAGCCTGCTGCGCGACCCGCAGGGGGCGAGCTTCCTGGTCTTCGAAAGCGACAAGCTTGACCCGTGAACCGCGGAGCCGGGCGTGATCCTGGCCAAGACGTTGGTGTTCGGCTCCGGTCCCGAGTGCCCCACCGAACTGCTCTGTCTGCCGCTGCTGCGCGCGCGGTACGGGCTTACCTTCAAGGAATTTCGTGTCACCGATGCCGGCGGGCCGCGCACTGTCGACGCGCTCACAACGGGGGAGATTCAGGTCGGCGTGCTCTTCACGACCGATCCGCGCCTGCTCGTCGGCGACTTCGTTCTGCTCGAGGACGACCTGCACGCTCAGCCCGCCGAGAGCGTGACGCCGATCCTGCGCGACGAGGTGCGCGTCGCGCACGGCGACGGCCTCGCCGCGACCATCGATGCCGTGAGCGCGGAACTCACGACCGAGCGCCTCGCCGACCTCAATGGCCGCGTCCTGGGCGGGGCATCTCCGGCGGCGGCGGCGGCCGAATTCCTGACCGAGAGGCGGTACGGCCTGCCGCCACGCGCACCGCGGAGGGACCGACCGGCGATCGTCATCGGGTCGGCCAACTTCGCCGAGAGCGTGACCGTGGCCGAGCTTTACGCCCACGCGCTGGCGGACGCAGGCTTTCCGGTCGAGCGGCGCCTCGAGATCGGCAACCGCGACACCTACTTTCCGTTGCTCCGCGACGGCACAGTCGGCCTCATCCCCGAGTACGTGGGCAGCCTCCTCGCGTACCTGGACGACAGCGGGAGCCCGATCCCGGATCCGCACCAAGCCCACGCGGCGCTCGACCGGGCGTTGCAGGGAACGGGCCTTGTGGCTCTGCAGCCGGCGCCGGCCGAGAACAAGAACGGCGTCGTCGTGACCGCCGCGACCGCGGCGCGCTACGGCCTGACGAGGATCAGTGATTTCGGCCGGGCGATCGGCGACCCGGACGGGAACGGCTGACCTAAATAGTGGGGCGGCGCGCTGTACCACTGCTCGGCTGCGCACCCAGACCGGATCGACCGATTTGGGAGGGGCTGAAAGGGTGATGCCTCGCGCTACCGCCCTCTTCTTGAGCGGCACGGCCTGGCCTCGGGCTCGTTCCTATAGGACTCGGTTCAGCCCCTCCGACGTCGAGTCTGCCCCGCGGGCGGTCCCCGGCCATAGTCGGCGAGCGGGAACCATTCACTTTTCGGCGGATCCTTCGTTTCCTGGCTCCCGACGGAGCGGGATCACGGCGCGGTTGCCCGTCATGGGTGAGTGACCAGATACGTTTCGTTGTCCAGGTCGGCCGTGAGTTCTTCGACGTTGAAAGGCCGGTCGAGCCGGGCGTGCAACGCCTTCGGATCGATCAGCAAGCTGATTTCGGCCGTTTGGCCGGCGAACAGGCGCCCAATGAGCGGATAGATGCGGCGCATGATCGCCCGTTCCGCAGCGGTGCAACGCGATGCGCAGTACCCCACGTGACCGATCTCGTCGGTCAGGATGTCGCTGTAGAGCAGTTCGATTCGCTCGGCGACGTCCGGTTCGTCGGCGAACAGTTCCCTGCCGGCGCGGCGCAATTCGTCGAACATGATGCAGCCCGCCATCTCTGCGGCCCCGACGAACAGGAAGCCCAACCGTGCGGGCATGAAGACCCCGGTTTTGACGAACTGTCGCATCACGAAAGGCGGGGGAACCACTTGGAACGTCAGATCGAAGATGTCGAGCACATACGCGAGTAGGCGGGTGTGGTAATGCTCCTCGAGCTCGAGGTAGACGTTTTCGGGCGGCAGGTTCTGATCGCTGTTGCGCCCATAGGTTTCGCCAAGCCCGACGCCGAACCGTTCCGCCTGATTCAGCTTGGCCGTCGCCAAGAGGAACAGCATTTTCCTGTCCAGCCCGGCCTCCGGGCGACGGCGGCGCAGGTTGCGATGGAATGTCTGTTGATCGACAGGGTGGGCCGACCGGACCGGATTGGCCTCGAGTTGAGCGAAGAACTGCTCGCGATTGGCCAGCCGTCTGTTGAGCAGGTCGGCCTCGCCGTCACGTCGGGCCAAGAATTCCCGGTAGCCCTCGATGCCCGTACCGTTCATCGCTTCTCCATTCCCTTGACAATCGTTGTCACGTAACGGCTTAACTGCGCCGGGTCGGGTGTTCCGGTGGCCAGCAGGGCGAACAGCCCGGTGAGGAAGAACACCGCGAGTTCCGTGGCGTCAATCTCCGTGCGGGCCTGCCCCGCGGATTGCGCCCGGGCGATCACGCCCACCAGAAATCCCGCGAGCGGGTGTTGCGCCAGCTCGTCCTCGACCGGACGCGACGACGAGAAGTGCAGACCGAGCATGTCGCGGAAAACCGCTGCACCCAAACGACTTTCGGCGGCCAGCACGTGAGCGACGAGCTTCGACAATACCGATGCGAGATCACCCTTGGCGTCGCCGAGTTCGCTGATGATCCGGGTTTCCTCGTTGCGCTCCAACTCGGCGAGAACGTGCTCCTTGGTGGGGAAGTGGAAGTAGAACGTTCCGCGCACCACGCCGGCCGCGGCGGCGATCGCGCTCACGTCGGCGGCGGCCAGCCCCCTCCGCGCGAATTCGGTCAACGCGGCGTCGAACAGGCGCGCCCGGGTTTCCAGCCGGCGCGCCTCCCGTGCGCCAACGGCCGATGCCTCGGCCGCCGCTGGGGCGTGCGACGACTCCATGGACGGACGGTACCGCCATTCGCTGACGATCGTCAATGACGGCTGTCAGCGAATGGCACCGCCCGTTCACTCACGTGTGAAGCCCGGAGCCAGGAACCGCTCCAAGACTCTTCGTTCGACGCGACTGTTCGCGAGCGGCCAGTAAGCCAGGGACAACACCACGCGCACGATCCACTGCGCCGCCTCCGGGTCGTCGGCGATTCCCGTGAGCTCGGCGGCGAGGTGACTGAGCACCGGGGACGAATGCAACTCGCCAAGATCCGGGGAACTGCCCGGACTGAGCATCAGCCGCCGCAGCGGGTCCGTCCTGATCTGTTCGAGCGCGACGGTGACGGCGGTGATGACGCGGTCGGGGCCGCTCAGCCCATCCACGGCACGCCGGACCGTCTCGATGATCCCGGCCGACAGGCGGATCAGCACCGCGTCTCGGATCTGGGCCTTGCCGCCCGCGTAGCGATAGATGGTGGCTCTTGAGCAGTGCACCCGCGCCGCCAGGGAGTCGATGTCGAACGCATCCAGCCCCTCGCGTAGCACGAGATCGGTCGCGGCAGCGTAGATACGATCCGCCGCGGCGGCCCGACGATCGCCACCGAGGACCCAGTCATGGCCGGCCATGGGCGTTTCCCTCCCCTGAGTAGTCGGGTCCATGCGTTCTCACATCTGAGACGAGCTCAGCCATATGTTCCAGCATCGGCGCAGCTGGCTCAACGCAGGTGAGACGGCGGACGCGCCAGGATGGCCCTGCGGATTGCAACTTTCGGCATGTCCATTGACGGCAGATGTCGTGGGAACTCAGCGTTGAGCAATGGATTCGAATGCCGGCGGCCTCGGGCTCGCGCTGTTCGACGAGCGGTTCATCCAAGATCCGCAGTTGCTCTACGAACAAATGCACCGGGCCGGACACGTCCATCGCATCGGCGAATCCGGCTTCTACGCGGTGAGCAGTTGGGAAGCCGTGAACGAGGTTGTCGCACGTTGTGCCGACTTCTCGTCCAACCTGACGGCGACGATGATGTATCAGCCCGGCGGCGGCGTCGACGCCTTCCCCATGGGAGAACTCGGCGGTCCCACTCAAGCGTTGGCGACCGCTGACGAACCGGTCCATTCGGCGCATCGAAAGATGTTGCTCCCACAGCTGGCGGCGAAGCGCATCCGCGCCTTCGAGCCATTCATCGCCGACACCGCTGCCCGCCTGTGGGATCGCCACGCGCGAGGCGGACGCATCGAATGGATGAGCGCGATGGCCAATCGGCTACCCATGATGATCGTCGGGAGGATCATCGGTGTCCCCGACGCCGACACCGACACGATCATCCAATGGGGTTACTCCGCCACCCAGGTGGTCGAAGGGCTGGTCACCCGAGATCAGCTGGATGCCGCCGGGGTGGCCGTGATGGAGCTCAGTGGCTACGTCACCGAACAGTTCCGGAACGCGGCAAGCCACCCACAGGACAATCTGCTGGGAGACCTCGCCGTCGCGTGCGCCTCCGGCGAACTGGACGACTTGGCCGCGCTCGCGATCATGATCACCTTGTTCAGTGCAGGGGGTGAATCGACCGCCTCCTTGATCGGTTCTGCCGCTTGGGTTTTGGCGACGCGGCCGGACGTCCAGCGGCAGGTGCGCGATCGGCCGGATTTGCTCGGGGCGTTCCTGGAAGAGGTGCTGCGCTACGAACCGCCTTTCCGGGGCCACTACCGGCACGTCGTCAACGACACCGAACTATGCGGCGCCGCATTACCGTCGGGTTCGCGCCTGCTTCTGTTGTGGGGAGCGGCGAACAGGGATCCCGCGCACTTCGACGATCCGGAAGAGTTTCGACTCGATCGGCCCGCGGGGAAGGGACACATCAGCTTCGGCAAGGGCATCCACTTCTGCGTCGGAGCGGCGCTGGCGCGACTGGAGGCGAACATCGTCCTGGGCGAGCTGCTCGCGCGGACGTCGAACATCACGGCCGCCGACGTCGGAAAGTGGCTCCCCAGTCTCCTGGTGCGGCGCCTCGAACGCCTGGAACTCGCGTACGCGTAAGCGCGATTGCCCGCCACTTGACGCGGGTACTGATCCCTTCGGACCGAGTCACGAATCCGAAAGGACCGCATGCCGACGCGCGAGCACACCGCCACCGACGGCCTGTTGCAGGAACTGCTGTGGGCCTACGGGCCGTGCGGCCAGGAAGCCGACGTCCGCGCGGTGTGCGCCCGCGAACTGCGACCCGTCGTCGACGACATGTGGACCGACGACGCGGGCAACCTGATCGGGTACAT